>CBDUZM010000022.1:0-15396 GCA_965371685.1 uncultured Spirochaetaceae bacterium
GAATTACCTTATTTGCTTCAGGAGCGTAAATCGCGGCTTCTTTCAATCCTTCCGATTCAATGTTGATTACACCCCCCTCCTTTTGTAAATAAACGTAATCGACGTCTGATGGAGATTCAAACAGAGACCGCTCATCCTTTCTCAACGACCTTCCATTGACAATAAACAATTGACTGCATCCGTCTTCAGTGCCCTTCTTCAAAAACGCCATCTCGCCTTTAAAGAAAAAATCACCGTATTTGATAACCCCGTCCATATCCGACTCCAGATAAAAAAACGTGCTGTTGTCGATCTCCATCCGAAAACCCCTGGGGGATCTTGCCCGATGCTCCTTCGGCGATGGATCTTTATAGGGGGGAGCACCCGCCGAATCATCCTCCGGACCTGTCTCCAGCTCAATGACCTTTATATCCGGTTTTTCTTTACCCCTGTATGGGTAGAGAATAACCCCAAAGTACGCAGGCGGCATGTGTTCCTGGTGCAATGCAATATACGGGATGTCCTCCCTTTCTCCCCCGGCAGTGACGCCGGGCCCTTTGCTCCGGGTTACGGTGATTTCACCGGGATTCAAAGGTATTACAGCTGCATTGGCGCCGGCATTCAGCGTATTTGTCGCTTTCGTCCCGGGATCGATCTGAATCTCTGTTTCCTGGAAGTGTGCCAGCCAGTCGTATTCGTGGTATCCGCTCGTTACGACCTGCTCTCCCCTGTTGAGGAAATCGGTTACAATCCAGAACTCAGGCTTTACAAACAAAATTCGCCGCCAATGATAGATGCCGATGGTTTTGTATCCCGAGTTGTACGTATCGATATAATCAAAATCATTAATGGAAACCCACTTCCTGCACTCGCCGTCCATCGCTCTCCGCTGGCTCTGCCTGTCCACCATCACCGTGTTATGGGAAATCGTTTTCTTGTACCACAGCTTCGACCTGTCGCTCTCGTAGGCGCCGGTGTGACCGGAATCTAAAATAAGGGGCTCTCCGCAGGCATACAGGCAGAACGATCCGAAATCGGCATGGGTATGGAAAGGCTCGTTGGCGCCATAGTCAAGGATGAGAGCCAGAGCATCGCTTTCCCGGGAAGATCGCATGACTGCCCAGCCCGTGTCCGCCAGGAGAACGGAATCGTAGCCCGGTTTCTCCGCTGTGATTAAACGATATTCCGCCATGACTTCATCCGGATCGTTGAACCACTTTTCGGCGACCGACCTCACCTCTTCGGGCTTGTCCTGCACAAACCATTTGAAATGAGGGCGAAGGAATTTCAATGCCCCATAAGTTAGCGCTTCGAAATGGCGTTCGCTGCCGAAGCCGCCGCCGTCTCCGATTGGCGGACCGTTTAATCCCGGAAGGAGTATATCCATCAGCCACTCGTGCATCTTCTCGAATTTTTTCATGAACCAGCCGGGAATGGCAATTCCCGCTTCTTCCGCGATCTGAACCGCAATCCTGTAGCTTTTTATAACGCCGAGATTGTATCCTGCCGCCCGTTCAATGTGCCCTCCATCCGGCAGGGTTTCCCACTGCATATGCTCCTTCAATCTCAGCCAGGCGAGCTCTTTCCAGTTTTCAGAGTCCCTGAATTCAGGAAAGAGGACGGATACTTCCAGGAGAGAATGCATCTGGTGTATCTGCCAGTTGCTCGGCAGGAAAGTATCGTTGACCAGTGCGAGGAACCTTGCGTGCTCGAGTAGCGATTTATAGAGATTTATCCTGCTGGTCCTGTCAGCCTCTGTTCCGGGTTTCGCGCGCAGCATCCTTTCCACACGAGCGAATGCTGAAATCCTACTGCTTGTAACCAGTGTGCTCCAATCACGCATCCAGATGAATCCGATATAGACAAGCGGTTTCTGTGCCGGCGGACGGGATACATGATACCACTCATTAAATATCCCGAGCCATGCATTCAGAAATTTTGAATCTTCTGTATAGCGGTGTGCCTGCTCAAAGTAGCGAAGGAAATACCACAGGCTCTCATGATCGTTGTCCAGATCAACGCAGGGGAATTTGGGATCGTTCAGCAGGGACTCCGCTTTTTCAATAACCTGCTCTTCGGGTTCTCCGGGGACAGTGTCGAACCTCTTCACATCCCCATTCCCTCGACTGTGGAAATATGACAGAAGATTAGGTCTTGCCGATGCAAAATCCTCCACGGCCGCTGCTTTTCCGACCGATTCCATCAAATCCGGATCGAGAGAATTGAAAAAATCCCTGTCCGTCATTTCTTCCGCGCCGGGAAGATACCTGTATTTCTCTTTCCATCTCCGGGCATACTCATCTGTAAAGCGGAATTGGGTGCAGAGCTTTACCGCCAAATTCCATTCATCCTCCAGTTTGACGGAAGGTTCATCGATGTAGACAATCTCGCTCGATTCCACCGAGTAAGCCTCCGGGGGGACCGGTTTCTGCCAGCGTTCTATATATGATGTCGCCGGGGCTGAGTTTCGAGGCAGTTTCTTCACAGTTGATTCCTCCTGTTTGGATACCCCTGTTTCTCGATCTACAGTAGCTTAATGCGTGAAATTTTTCTTTTACTTTATCAACTTATTTTTATCGTATTTCAACTATTGAAAAGCGTTTTCAATTGCCGGAGGGCTGAAGAGACAAGTTTTTCACCCGATCCTTCTTTGTATTTCGTGCTTCCCGGTGTATCCTCGTAACCACCCTGCCCGAAGGCTTTCCTATCAGGCATATATCCTATCCCGTCGTTGGCCAGCTCGATAACGATTGTGTGTTTCGCCGGAGAATGTTTCTTTACCTCTAAACCGAGTTCACAGAACATCTCGCCGGGAAAACCGACAATACCGATATCGCCTATACGCAGGGCCATCACCTCAACCCGGTCATCGGTATTTTGTTTATTATACATATCGATCCAGACCGGTGCGCAGTGTTCGACAGGCAGTCCGTCGGCGATTTCCGAAGAAGGACTTTCCTCCATTTTTTTCACAGCCTCCAGCGACCATTTGTAAGTTTCTTCGCTGATTTCCAGCCTTTTCAGAGTTACGTATTCGCTTGAGACACCGATCGAATCGCCGGATACCGGCACACTGCCGTTCATTGCCTTTTTAACCGATGCGGCCAGCATGTACCCGACTCTCTGGGCCATTACGTATCCCCGCCTGGGAGAGGTCTCATCGGCATGATCGATGTGGTTTATATTACCGCAGCAGCCGTTGAAGAAGAGAGAGATAAAATCATCTTCCATTATGCTTCTAATACCTTCGGCCAGATAACCGGGATAGTCGGCTGAGTAAAGCGAATTCTTATAATCGATGATCGCCGGATGGAGAGCAAAGCTGACGACTGCCGCCATCTTTTTTTGTTCTTGAGTTATATCCAGAACAACGACCTGAGGATCGAACGGTCCGAGAGGCCTGAGAACAGTCCCCGGTTCCAGATTCTCCCAATTCATATGCGTTTTCCCATCCCTGCATTTTAGCCTGCGGTTGAAAGAGAGCCTCTTCTCGCTGCTTAATCCGATACTTATATCTGCTTCTTTCAGCCGCATGTTTGCTATAACGGCCGCTTCCGCCGCTTTTTCAAGGAATGCCGCAATCATGTCGTCTTCGACTTTCGGACAGGTGTACAACTCCATAGTGGCGGGACCTGAATGCGTATGGGTCGCGGCAACAAGAATGTTGTCACCCGGAATGCCGCATCGTTTTTCTATGAGACGCCGCATCAACTTGACCTGCTCCCGACCGAGCATGCATATATCGAGAGTGAGCAGCACGGCTTTTTGTCCGGTTGAATTCTCAAAAACAACGGCACGGGAAAAGAGGGGATCGTGAACTCCGCGGGATGCGTAGTCATCCCTCAAATTACCCATAAGCGGCAAACCGGCAGGAGGAGTGAAATCAACCCGACCGATGCCTGCCTTCAAATTCGACATAATTATTCCTTCAATGTCTCCGCCATTATCTTATGATCTTACAGGTTGATCAATATAGAAAAAGAGTGTCCGCACAGCTTGACAAATAGCTTCCGTTATAACATGTTGAGAGGCGGATTATGAGGTACAAATCAGCCTCAGTTGCCAATATCAACGGTTAAAGGAGTGCGGTAAAGTGAAAAAAATTTATTCTGCCAGCATAACGCCCTTCACCGATCAGGCTGAAATCGACAGAGAATCTCTCGAACGGCTGATACGTTTTAATCTTTCCCACAAAATGGACGGATTTTTCTTCTTCGGGACAATGGGAGAATGGGCTGTTTTGAGTGAACGAATGAAACACGAGCTGCTTGAGGCAGCCGTAAACGCCATTGGAAACCAGGCGGAGATCATTGTAGGCATCTCGTCCACGGGCATGAACGGTATCTTCGACAACATGGAGAAGTTTTCCCGGTACGACTGTCACTCCTATGTGGTTCAGCTCCCGGGCGGGTGGGCGAAACCGGCCGATCCCGTGGCTTATCTTCACAGGATTGCGGATAAGTCGGACAAACCGGTCTATCTTTACTATCTGCCCCACGTTAACGGTGTAAAATTATTAAAAAGCCAGTTTCTCGATCTATTCTCCCACTCGAATATTAAAGGAGTCAAGAACTCTTCGGACAGTCTCAAGACGCGAAAGGAGCTCCTCATTTTAAAGGGGAAAGTCGACTTCACCCTATTTGAAGGGCAGGAGTGGGTGGTGGATGAATCTCTGGCCCTCGGCTGCGACGGCGCCCTGGTCGGAATGGCGCCGCTCGGTGTTAAAATATTCAAGATGATTGCCTCCGCAGTTGACAACGGAAATCTTGACGAAGCGCGAAATCTACAGAAAATCGTTATCGATATTTTCGACGGAGTTTACGGGAAAAATCTTGAGACCGTATGGATAGGCCAGAAATATGCCTTAAAACTCCTCGATATTTTCACTTCCTCTAAAACCCTGGTTCCTTCCAACGAAAATGCGCTGCAGGAAGAAGAAAAGAAAAGAATCGAGGCATGCATTGATAAATATAAAGAATACCTGGTTTAACGGGATTTTAAGAAGTTATGTTTAGTCTGGAAGGCAAAGCGGTCTTTATCGCAGGAGGGGCGGGATATCTCGGGCGCCCCGTATGCAGAGGATTTCTCGATCAGGGCGCCGAAATAACAATCGCCGATTTCAACCGGCAAAGGCTGGAAGAGGCGGCTGAATCATTATCAACCGATTATCCGGAAGAACGTTTTCTGATCCTGCATTTTGACATCGGTGATGAATTATCGATAAATCATGCTATAGAGAGCGCCCTTGACCGGTATGGCCGGCTCGATGTCATGATTAACTCGACATTCGGCTCTACAGCGAAAAGCCTGGAGGAATTGAGTTCTGAGGAATTCGAACGGGTAAACCGTATCAACCTGACCGGCTCTTTTCTCCTTGCCCGGAAAGCCGCCCGGGCGATGAAGAATGGGGGAAGCATCATCATGTACGCGTCCATGTACGGGCTCATAGCCCCGAATCCCGGCGACTATCCCGGCAGGATGAATCCCAATCCTGTCGAGTACGGCGCCGGTAAAGCAGGGCTCATGCAGATAGTCAGGTATCTGGCAGCTCACTATGGACCTAAAAATATCAGGGTCAACGCCATTGCGCCGGGTGCTTTCCCCAACGAATCGACCCGGACCGAAAATCCGGTCTTTATGGAAAACCTGTCCGCCAAAAGCATGCTGGGGCGTATAGGCAAGCAGGACGAAACCGCCGGCGCCGCGGTTTTCCTGGCCTCCGATGAGGCCGCCTTTATAACAGGCCATGTTTTAGCGGTAGACGGCGGTGTAACCGCCTGGTAAGAGGGAGATAATCATGAATCAAAAAATCGTGAATGTAATGGATATGTTCTCCCTGAAAGGGAGAGTTGTTTTAGTAACAGGAGGCGCCGGCCTCTACGGGCGGCAGATTGTCGAAGCTATAGCCGAAGCCGGCGCTGAAACCTACATCGCCTCCCGCAGCCTGGAAGCCCTGGAAAGAGTCGCCGAAGAGCACCGGAACAAGGGTGAAAACGTTACCGCCCTCAAACTGGACCTTGGAAACGAGGCGTCCATTCTCGCATTAAGGGATGAGATTGTAGAGCGCAGCGGGAAGATCGATGTGCTGGTGAACAACGCCGTCGCGCGTCCGGTTAAGAAGGGCTGGAACGACAAAGCGGAGATATACGACCTGAGCATGCACATCAATGCCACAGGGCTATTCCTGATTACACGGGCAGTCGGTGAGATAATGGAAAGGCGGCAGTCCGGCTCGATTATCAATATCGGCTCTATGATGGGAATGGTGGGAGTAGAGGACCACAACTACGACGGTACTGACATGAGCGGATTTTCCCCGGACTATTTTTTTCATAAGGGGGGTATGATCAATTACACGCGCCTCTGTGCAAGCTATTATGGCAGATACAGTATACGCGTCAACTGCGTGTCCCCCGGCGGCCTGGAAGTGCCTGGACACCACACCCGGTTCGTAAAGAACTACAGCGAGCGGACACAGCTCGGGCGTATGGCAAACAATACAGATCTTAAGGGTATTATCGTATTTCTCGCATCTGATGCGTCTCTATATATTACAGGAACCAATATTCCCGTAGACGGCGGCTACACCGCGAAGTAAAAAGGAGTCAACATGTTAATGCGAAAAAGCAGGGTATTGAAAAAACTAAGAGCCGGCAAGGTGGCAAACTGCGTTAAGCTGAATCTGTCAGACCCCAAAATCACGGAATTGGCCGCCATGATAGGCTTCGATTGTATATGGCTGGACATGGAACACGTGCCAACCGACTGGCAGACCATCGAAAACGCAGTCATGGCTGCCAAGATTTACGACACCGATATCCTGGTCAGAGTATCAAAAGGATCCTACAGCGATTATATCAAACCTCTGGAAGCCGACGCCGCCGGAATAATGGTTCCACATCTGATGAGCTATGAAGAGGCGAAGTATATAGTCAGAACGACCCGGTTTCATCCCCTGGGAAGGCGACCAATCGACGGCGGTAATACAGACGGCGCTTTCTGCATGATCGACCTCCCCGAATACATTAAACAGGCCAACACCGAGCGCTTTGTCTGTGTTCAGATAGAAGACCCGGAGCCGCTCGATGAGCTCGAGAAAATAGCCGAACTGGAAGGTATAGATATGATTCTGTTCGGCCCGGGTGATTTTTCCCATAGTATCGGCGCCCCGGGTGACTGGAACAATCCCCGTATAATATCTGCAAGAAAGCGTATTGCAGAAGTATGCCGCAAACACGGGAAATTCGCCGCCACGGTGGGAAGTCCGGCCAACTATCATGAGCTTGTGGATATGGGATACCAGTTCATCAGCATGGGCGCCGATGTTGTCGGGCTGGCCGAGTATTTTAAAAAGATGCTGAGCGTTTTCAAAGGTTGAAGGCGGGTTAATGAAATACAGCAGCTTCAAGGAATTGAAAATTTCGAGATTCGGCCTTGGAACGGCGCAGTTCGGCTTCGATTACGGAATAAGCAACAAGACCGGCCGGGTTTCTTATCATGAAATTATTAAAATACTGGAAATATCTCTTACAAAGGGAGTAAATTTCATAGACACCGCTCGAGGCTACGGTGTAAGTGAGGAAAATATCGGCAGGGCGCTGGAAGACCTGGATGCGCAGAATGAGTTCATCGTATGCACCAAGCTCGATCTCCAGCCGGATTACAGGGAAAAATCTGAGAGGGAAGTGCTGGCCGAAGCGAAAGAATCTCTTTCACGGAGCCTTGAGGCTCTGAAACTTGATTCGATTCAGGTCTATCTGCTGCACACACCCGCATACATGACATACGGAGACGGTGTTATCTGGGATTACCTGAAAGATGAATTAAAAAACGGTATTATAAAGCACCTCGGGGTTTCCATAGCCAAAGGCCCTTCCCAGGCTCTGGAGTGCATGGAAGATCCGGCGGTGGAGGCGATTCAAATCCCCTATAATGTTTTTGACCAGAGGTGGAGGGAGGAAGGTGTTCTGGCCCATGCCTCGGATCGTGAGATCGCTGTTTTTAACAGGAGCTCATACCTCCAGGGTCTCCTGTTGACAACCATGAAAGAGGCGGAAGAAAGAATTCCGGAATCGCTTCCATATAAAAAGGAATTAAATAAAACAGCCTCGGAAAAGGGATATGAATTAAAAGATATGGTGCTGAGGTATGTCTTCGATACCAAAGAGATAGCGTCGACCATTATAGGCACGGATTCCCATGAGCAGTTCGAGGAGAACATCTCTATTTTTGAAGGCAGCCCCATGGATGAAGAGACATTCCGGCAAATACACGCCCGGTTCCGGCAAATTCCCGAACGGGTTTTAAACCCGGGTTTGTGGGATATTCAGTTCCGGCCTTAAGGAGGAAATTTATGAAAGATTTCGACTTCAGCCCTTCACAATGGGTTCCGTTCAGAGATAAAGCAATTCTGGACAGGATCAGGAATATTAAGCGGGAGGATATCACAAAACATCCAAATCCCAGGTTTAAAATAAAGGTTGTAAAAGACGATATGGTGGAACATATCTTTGTAACAGACATGTTCCACCGAATAAAGACTGCCGCCGATGAGGGAAGGAAAGTAGTGCTCATTACTCCCAACCCGAACCATGGATACATCAAGGTGGCCTGGCTAATCAATAAATTCAGGGTTAACTGCAGGCATCTGTATACTTTTAATATGGATGAATATGCCGATGAGAACGGAAACATAGCCCCGGAATCCTATGCTCAGGGGTTTCTACGCTCCACCAAGAATTATCTCTATAAGAACATAGACGAAGACCTGAGGCCGCCTGAAAACCAGATAAAAGGCCCGACAAACGAGAACATAGACGACTACGGAAAGATAATCGCCGACCTTGGCGGCGCCGACGCCTGCTACAGCGGTCCGGGATGGACCGGGCATCTGGCTTTCATCGAACCGGACGCCCCTGAGTTCGACGCCGATCTGGAGGAATGGAAAAAAATGGGCGCCAGGATAGTGACATTGAGCCCGTTTACCATTGCGCAGAACTCCCTCCATGGAAGTTTCGGTATGAGCGGGGACATGGCGTTCGTACCTCCGAAGGCGGCAACTATAGGCCCGGCGGAGGTGATCGCGTCCAAATACAGGATGGACATGCACGCCCTGACAACCGCCGGCACTTTTGTCTCCTGGCAGAGACTTATCACGCGTTTAGTGCTTCACGGTCCTGTAACGCCGAAAGTCCCGGAATCGATCCTTCAGACACTTCCCACCGATGTAATCGTATCGGAAACGGCGGCGCAAAATATTGAGCCGATATGGGATAAGGGGTATTAAAAAAAGAGGGGCTGCCTTAGGCGAAAGCCCCTCTTAAATTCATGATCCCTGGTTTTTTAGAAAAAAATTACAGCCAGAAAAGAACTGTTGCGCCCAGCATTCCCGTGCTCTTGTCCAGGTTGATGCCGTTATCCACTATCAGATTCATGATGTAGCTTAAGCCCACGGATACCTTTCCAAGCTTCACGTCCACATTGGCCTTGGCATTGAAGCCTATGTCCATACCGCTGTCAAAAACATAGTGAATGGTAGGACCGGCGCCGACAGAAAGACGTAAAAGCAGGATATCCAGAGCAACTTCGGCATCCGCGTAGAGGTCTACGATCGTAGCATCGCCCATGGTTATCAGAGCCAAAGCGTCCAGCTGAAAAAGGCTGAGCTTATAGCGTAGATTCCCCCCAAAGGTGAAATCCTCAATGCCTAAACCATCCGGGACGGCCGGCTGCCCGATGAGCACAGGAGAGTTGAGGAAGGCCGCTCCCCCAACACCCAGTTCCGCAAAAAGAGTGAGAGGCACAAAACTGAGAACAAACACAATAACGAGGATCTTTTTCATATCCACCTCCTACCGACAGGAATTTACTCCCTGTCTCAAATTTTACATTCTTATTATACAGCCATACTGCATTAAATTCCTGTTTATCAGGAAAATTCACGCAAGTTATTTCAAATTTACCCGGACGCAAGCGGCCAATCATACTGTAATTTGAAATTCGCTAGCGTTTCTTCATGACTAACGCCGCTCCCAGGATGATCCCTGCAACCAGTCCCACTCCTCCGCTGATCAGTATGTTACGGCGGATCGTCGTAATCCCGACGACCTTTTGAAGCAGGCCCTTTATTACACTCCCTGAAGAAGAAGTAAAGAGTGTTTTTACACTCACGTATTCCCCGGCAATTTTACCGAAAACCAAATAGCCAAACAACAATCCCAGGACAGCGAGGACAATACCGAAAATAATGATGTTTCTCATGCCCGTGAGTCTATTGATAATCATCACTCTGTCAAGTGATGAAAAAACAGGCAAGATATATCAGGACTCGACTCTCGAGACCTTATACTTTATAAGCAGGTCATCCAGGGCTTCGCGGAGAAGCACGGCTTCTCCGACATTTTCTTCCCTGGCAAGCTTGGCCAGCCGTTCGAGCTGCGTCAGAGTATAGTGTGTCGTTTTTGTAGACATCTTTTCCTCTTGTGCGATACAGACCTTGTTGCGGCCGGTTTTCTTTGCCTTATAAAGTGCCTGATCAGCCTTGCGCATAACTTCACTCTCGCTGTTGCCATCGACGGGAAAAGCCGCAATCCCCGCGCTGACGGTTATCCGGATTTTCAAATCATCCGCAATATCTCCGAAGCCACGGTTTCCCTCCATGGTTTTCCGTATACCCTCAGCCATGAGGAAAGCCTGCTCCCGTTCAATCGCCGGAAGGAGAATGGCGAACTCCTCCCCCCCGTATCGGCTGCTGACCGCGTTATCCCCCGTCTCCTTCTTTACAATAGATGCCAATTTCCTGATTACCGCATCGCCGAACGTATGCCCGTGCCGGTCGTTAACTTTCTTGAAGGAGTCAATATCGAGTACGATGAGTGAGAGCTCCTGATTCAGTTCTCTTGCCTTTTCAATATGCATGCTAAAACGCTGCTCAAATTCCTCTCTGACCATCAGGCCGGTCAATTGGTCACTCACGCGCCTGGCCTCCTGATGCTTCCTGACCGCCTGGAAGGCTCTAACCTTCGGCGGTTTCTATCCGAAAGTCTTTCCACTATTTCTTCGATGCTTTTCTTACTTACGTTCCATATGCCGATTTCACTGCTGAAACTCAAGTCCAGCTCCAGTGCTCTTCTGCGTAGTTCATCCACCTTATTCTCCGCTCCTTTCCGATCAGCATCGAAAAGGATAACTATTTCGTCCCCCGAGTACCATCGTGCAACAATATCACTGCGCCGGAAGGGAATAGAGAATGCCTGCTTGACGCGGCGGTCCACCTCAGTGTAACCGAGACGATGATTCATGCCGTGAATGTCATCCAGATCGATGAATACAACCGTACGCTTTCCCCTGGGCATTATCCTGCAGAACTGAAGAAAAGCGCCCCGCGTCCACATACCGAAGGGTTCGTCCCAGCTCAATTCCTGAATCCTGTGCTTGAGCTCATCGATTTCCCGGTTAAACCCGAAAATTTCGCTGACAAATTTCCTGAACATCCTCTCTCCATATATTCTTGATATATATTATGCTATTATATTATAAATATATATTATTGTCAATTAGATAACACTTGCCAGGGGTTTGAGCCTGTGCTATACACGGTAGAGCCGATAGGCACAAAAAAAGGAAATATGACACCGCGCGATAGATTTATTAAAGCCCTGGAAAGGAAATCGATTTCAGGATTGGTTCCCCATTTCGAGCTGGTCTTTTTTCTTACCATGGAAGCATTCGGAAAAGTTCACCCTTCTCACAGAAGCTACCACCAATGGAACCAGATGTCTGAGAAAGAGCGCCGGCTTCATCGTAATGACATGGCCGAGATCTTCATCGCTACCGCAGAGAGATACGAGCATGATGCGATTTTCCTTCATCCTAATCCCGGAACGCTGGAGGAAACTATTCTGCTCGTTAACCTGGTTCGTGAAAAAACGGGAGATAGATTTTTTCTCATGATCCACGGAGATGCTACCTATTCGGTACCCGATGGAGATGCGATGTATGAGTTCAGTTATCGCCTCGCCGACGAGCCTGAAAAACTCCTCGATAAGGCTAATAAGAGAGTCCAAACCGCCATAGAGAAGGCGAAACATCTTAAACGCCATACGGATCTCGACGGATTCGCGTTATGCGCCGATTACTGTTTCAATACGGGCCCTTTTCTGAGCCCGGAACTGTTCAATAAGTTCGTGACGCCATTTTTAAAGGAACTGATTGCGGGATACCGGACAATCGGCTATTACACGATCAAGCACACCGACGGCAACATCATGCCGATCCTTGACCAGCTTGTATCCACAAATCCTCATGCCCTGCATTCCCTTGATCCCCAGGGAGGGATCGACATAGCGAAAGTCAAACGCCTTGTTGGTGACAGGTTGTGCCTTATAGGAAATGTCAACTGCGGGCTGATCGATACAGGCACAGAAGAAGAGTATATTGGATCGGCCCGATACGCCCTCAAGCATGGCATGCCCGGATACGGATATATATTCTCCACCAGTAATTGTATTTATACGGGTATGCGGCTCGACCGCTACGAAAAACTGCTCGAGGTGCGGCGTGAAGAGGGGGTTTACAAATGACGACCTTTTGTTTTCGTTTCACAAACAATAGAATCTTTGGTATAATTTTTTATGGGATACCGCCTGGCCGATACAGCAAACAGAAAGAGATTGCTCGAAGTGGTTAAAGACAAAATATCTGCAAAGGAGTCTCTGTGAACGAAAATACGTTTATCAATACCATATATCGAGTTGTCGAGCACCTTATCAAAATAGAGCTTTCATCAAGAGGGAAAAAACTTGTAATCTATTATCTCAACCAGTCAAACAAGCCCAATACGGTGGGTAGAGCGCGTGAAGCGGTAGAGAGATACACGCAGACCGAAATTCCCACTCTCGACGAAATCAAGAAAAAGAATAAACTCTCAGAATTGTCTGAATTGGATCATCTAATCCTAAAAATGGAATACGAAGCGCAAAATCCTAGAGAATGAAGCTGCTTATACGAAACGCTCACCTTCTTACTCCCTTCGAAGAAATATCTGCCGGCCAAATTCTGATCGAGGACGGGAAGATTCTGGAGGTTTCTTCAGGCCTCTCTTCCGGCAACTGCGACAGGCTGCTCGATGTGGAAGGGCGGATAGTCTCACCCGGTTTCATCGATGTCCACGTGCAGGGCGCCGGCGGATGCGATGTTCTCGACGGGAGCAAAGAAGCTCTTCGTACGATCTCCGGCACCTGTGCCCGTTTCGGGGTAACCGGGTTTCTTGCCACCACCGTTTTCAGACCCCTGGGTAACAACCGTCACCTGACTGCCGCAGCCGACAGCGCATGGAAAGAGATGGAGGGCGCAGATCTTCTGGGTATCCACCTGGAAGGACCTTTCATTTCTCCCGAAAAGCGGGGTATGATTAAACCTGACTGCCTGGGAGAAGCACGTGACGAGACTCTTGAGCGGATCCTGAAGCTTACAGGGGACAGTTTGAAGATGATGACTGTGGCGCCGGAGCTGCCCGGCTGCCCGGATCTGATAAGACGGCTCCGGCAAGAGGGAGCTATTGCCTCCTTCGGTCATTCCGCGGCCGGCTACAGGCAGACACGGGAGGGGATCGAAGCCGGGCTGAATCACGTGACCCACCTGTTCAACGCTATGCAGCCGATACATCACCGTCAACCGGGCCCTCTGCCCGCCATCCTGGAAACAGAAGGGATAACCGCCCAGGTGATTCTGGACGGAGTGCACATACATCCTTCCGTACTGAAGATGGTCTTGCCGCTCCTGGGTCCGGAAAGACTCGTTATCATTACCGACGGCATGCAGGCTATGGGACTGCCTGAGGGTAAATATGTGTACAACGGCCTGCCCTACAGAACCGAGAATGGAACTGCCCTTTATAGCGACGGCACACTGATAGGAACAGCCCTTGGCATGAGCGAACTGGTTCAGCGTTGTGTGCATTTCAACGGCGGCTCTCTTTTAGAAGCGGTGAGAGCAGCCTCCTACAATCCTGCCCGCCTGCTTGGCCTGGAAGGACGAAAGGGCAGTATAGCGGAGGGAAAAGATGCCGATCTGGTTTTTTTAAATCCCAATCTTTCCGTCTGGAAGACCATGAAGAGGGGTAAATTTTGCTACGAGGCTAATCCATCCTGAGCTGCTAATTCAACCCATTTTTCTTCTCTTCTCTACAATATCTCCTTACTACCTTTCCTTTAAAAGCAATAGGCCGCTTAGATCACAGCTTAGAAGAAGCTTATCCGCCATAAGGGAATACTCATCGTAGGCGACCTTTTTCAGCTTCCATCGGGATGCATCCAGGGAATCCTTGTTGATTATTCCAAGTTCGAAACGGGCCTCTGCCTCCTTCAGCTCGAGCTCGGCGATCTCCCTGTTCTCGATGCCGTCCTGAATTCTGTTTTCCATTTCTAAAATATCCATTTCCAGGGCTTCCAGCGTATTCCTGTATAATTCCTCTGCTGTTTCCGTATTCAACCGGGCAATGTTCAGGCTGTTTTCCAGTTCCCGGATCGTCAGCTCAGAAGCTCTCTTGTCCGGCAGGCGCCATGAGAAGCCAAAGGTCGTTGTTATCGATTTTCCGTCAATACTTCCTCCAAAAGATCCGTAAACAGAAAAATCCTCGAACATACCTTCAAAGGATCCTGAGAGGTTATGATTGCTGATAATGGAAAAATCCTCAATCTTCATTCCATAAGAACTGCCGACGGACAGCCGGGGTACATAAGCAGCAGTCTCCTGTTCCAACCGTAGTTCAGCGAGTCTCTCTTCCAGCCCGGCCAGATAGAGATAAGAGCTCCAGGAAGCCTTAATTTCCCCCTGGATATCGAGATTCGCTTCGAGATTCGCTTCCGGCAGGCTCTCCGGAAGCTTATCCAGAGAAATTCCCATCATTTCTTCCAGATCCTTCCATTTATTTGCCTGTTTCAGAACGAGAATCTCCCTGTCTCTCTTGAGTTTAAGCAAGCCCACCTCGAGCTGCCTGAATTTGGCGCTTTTCTTGCTGTACGTACCCAGAGTTTCCGTCTTCTCCAGTTCTTTGGAGGCGCTTTCAATATCCCTGTCCGCCTGAATAATGTTTCTCTCCAACACCTTGAGCCCGGTGATTCTATTGAGAAGCGATTTCTGTACAGCCAGACGCCGTGAGAGCAGATTTATCCTCTTCTGCTCCAGGGCATAAAAATCCTCGAGCTTTCCAAGCTCCTCTGATTCCTCGAGCCCAATTAACGGGTTCAAAGGCTGGCTCACGCTCACCGAAGGACTGAGAGTATAGGCAGCGGGAGAGCCGTCGTACGGAAATAAAAGACTTACAGGAATATCCAGCCCTATCCCCGTCCCATAGGGATCACCAAGATTCATTGATACATAGGGGTTCAACGATAGAGATGTCGAGCTCCCCGACGG
>CBDUZM010000023.1:0-15319 GCA_965371685.1 uncultured Spirochaetaceae bacterium
GAGAGACAGCGATTCATGCTGGCGAGGATCTACCTGATGAAGCCAAAGCTCGTCGTAGCCGACGAGCCGGTATCCATGCTCGATGCTTCACTGAGGGCCATGTTCCTGGATCATCTCAAGTCATTCAAGAAAGAGCTGGGCATGAGCTGCCTTTATGTGACTCACGACTTGAATATCGCGTATTTTATTGCGGACCGTATCGTGATTCTCTGTAACGGAAGAGTCGTTGAACAGGGCGAAATTGAGTCTGTCGTAAGAGACCCGCTCCATCCTTACACGCAGGAGCTGATCGCCTCCATACCCAATCCTGATCCTAAAAAAAAGTGGAAAGAGCAGCTCAAGGCGGAAAAGATCGGATTACACAAACTGCGGGATGCGGGGATGGGGAGAGAGTGTATATTTGTCAACCGGTGCCCTTATGTCATGCCTCAGTGTGAAAACAGCACACCTCCCCTCATAAAAACGAAAAACCGGGAAGCCGAAGATCGGGAAGTGGCTTGTTTCCTTCACACACCGTCTGAGGCTGATCACGTTGTATGAGTTCATTTCCCCCCTGGATTGGGGCTTTAAACCGGCTGAGCCGGAGAAAACCGAAATCATTCAAAAACTCTGTGGGGCGCCCATGGCGGAGCTGGAACTGCGCTGCCGGCAAAACATCTACGAATGGATTCCACAGCAAATTTCCGGAGAGGAAGGAGCTTTCCATGGCTACTACGATACTCGGTACAGGCGGTTTGAACCTCCACAGCTGGTGAACCTTATTGCCCCCTGGGAGTTGATGGCGGGCTATGACCGGTACGGGGATGAGTCGCTGCTGCACAAAGCTGTTCGAGCAGCTGACTGGCTCCATCAAAGCGGCCTGGTGATTACCCACCCGATGAGCCTTGGAATCGGGGGCGTGTTGGAGCCGGGTTCGCAGGAGGCCTGGACCAAGTACTCGGCGGAGTACGTGATTCTCAACCTTGGTCTGCATAAACGCACCCAGCAGGATAGTCGATTTCTGGACCGCGCCATCCAAAGCGGCCGATTCCTTATTCAGGCGACTCGTCATGATTATGCCGCCAGGTTTCATCTGCAGGTAACAATGAGAGAATCCTGGTGTGCCAGGGGTTGGCAGGCTTTTGGCAGAGCGATCGAAGCCTTTCTCCACCTCTACGAGGTGACAGGCGATAAGAACTGGCGCAGCCATGCTGTCGCTTACGGCGAATACGCCCTGGGTATACAGGCGGAAAACGGGTGCTTCTACCTAATCAATGGTGAATACTATAATAGCGATCTCGCTGCCGATCCGCTTCGAGCTCTCGTATTTCTCTTTGAAGAGACCGGGGAAGAGCGGTTTCTGAAGGCGGCACAGAGATTCGCCGATTGGCATGTCCGGATGCAACGTGAAGACGGGTCATGGCCGATCAATATCGACAGGGACGGAAACATCGTCTGTTCGATCGTCGGACCGGGAGACATGCCCAACATCGGAATCGCCCTGCTCAGGATCCACAAAAATGCCCGGGACAGACGTTTCCTGGATGCCGCTGTCAGATCGTTTCAATACTCACTTTCAACGCAAATCACTCCGGAAAGCAATCACCCGTACCGTGACGATCCCAGGGTTAGATGGGGCTTCTGGTCCTGGATGCCATATTATGACTACAGTGTATCGGCAGATCAGGCAACCCACCATATCAGGGGAATGTTCTTTCTGATGGATTACGCTGCAAGCATGGAGGGGGAGATTAACTTAAACTGTTGATCGTGACGGCTACATAATACCTATACTACCTTGATGTGTTCAGGATAAAAGATGGAGTGACAATGGAGGAAATCTCCGCTGGCAGCATGACGTTTATAATGCCGGATTCCTCGTAAGTGAAACAGCCATCATTTCATCATTATACAAAGCTTCCAGATCTTCTCTTAATTGAATAGAAGTCGAACACCTTGACTTTCTATATCCCTCCGACTAATGTTATTACACGTAGATGCTATGTCTAAGTTAAAAGAAATTCTTCAAAAAAAAGAACTTAGGAAAAAAGTGCTTATAGAGAATTTATCGTCGATCCGAAAACAGCTTATCGATCTTGGCGCCATTCAGCTAATCCTTTTCGGATCACTCGCACAGGATGATGTGGATGTGCACAGTGATTTGGATCTTCTCGCGATAATGCCTGAATCGAGAAAAGGAAAAGAATGGATTGATGAAATATACTGCACAGTTAAAAGGAAAACTGCTACAGATATTATTGCTTATAACAAGTCGGAGTTGGATGAGAAGCTCGCGTCGAGCAGTTTCCTTAAAGAAATCGTAAAACACGGAAAAATTATTTATGAGAAAACCTTATAAGGATGAATCTTTACGATGGTTTACTCAGGCTAAAGACGAGTTTACCGATGCCGATGACTTACGAAAAAGAAAGCGATTTTATCTGTCTTTGTTCCATTTCCAACAGGCAAGCGAAAAGGCTCTCAAGTCGTATCTATATTTAAAAATTAAATCTGTGGAAGTTTTTTATACCCATTCAATCGAAGAGCTTTCTCAGATGGCCGTTGAATTAGATGCTGACTTCCATAAGATTAGAACAGCTAAAAAACTTGATCAATACTACATCTCGACTCGTTATCCTAACGGGCTTCCGGGAGGGGTACCGTCACGTTATTATGATGATCCAAAGGAAGCTGAAGATGCGATGATACTCGCAAAAAAGCTTATCGATCTAGTCGCTAAAAAACTTCATGAGTGTTAGATGTGCTTCTCAGGATGATTCACCGGCCAGACAGGATCTCTGCCTGAAAGCACCTCATCTATGCCCATAGCCGCGTGAACGGCCATCCTTACCATACATTCCCTGGTGTGAGAAGCGCAGTGCGGCGCGAGAACGACGTTGTCTAATTGAAACAGGGGGCTGTCCATCTCCGGCGGTTCCTCTTCAAACACATCGAGAGCAGCACCGGCGATTCTTCGCTCTTTAAGAGCATCTATCAGGTCCGACTCGTTGACCAGCTTCCCCCTTGCCGCATTCACCAGATAGGCTGTGGGTTTCATCATGGACAGCTTTTCTTTGTCCACAAAACCTTTCGTTTCCTCGTTGAGCGGCAGATGAAGAGTTATGAAGTCGGCTTCTTCGAATACGGTGGCGGCTGCAGTTGTCAGCTCCGCCTCCGGGACCTGATCCTGGGACACGAATGGATCGAAGCCGATCACTTTCATTTCGAGCCCATTGTGCGCCTTTCTCGCTACCTGTCTGCCGATCCTCCCCAGCCCGATAATACCCAGCACCTTGCCTTCAAGGTCCGCCCCCAGCACCTGATTGCGTATGCCGAAATTCCCTGCCCGGAATTCTCTGGAATAATGGTCGAAGTTTTTAGCGAGGGTTAAAATCAACCCCAACGTGTACTCGGCTACTGTTCCTGCATTGGACTCCGGCGTATTGGTTACGTAAATACCAAGCTCTTCCGCCCTCTTAACATCAACATTGTCAATCCCTACGCCGTGGCGGGCAATAACTTTGAGTTTATTTCCCGCTTCCAGGACTTCTGCTGTCAGCCTTTCGGTTCTTGCCAGGACGGCATGGCAGTCCTTCACTTCCCTGCAGAGGATTTCAACTGTCGTTCCTGAGCCCATCTTGATCTCATACCCCCGTTTCCGGAGATATTCCTTGCCTTCTTCCGCCACATCCTGCGGTATAAGTACTTTATACGCCATATCTGTCCGCCACACCTTTCATACCGGTAATAAGCATATTAACATCCAACAAGCTCATTATCAGCCGGATTCCGTGATCCATCCATTTATTAAGGAGCTCATCAGTTCCGTGCATACCTAATATTTTATTTTTGCTCCCGGCAACAGCGGCGACCTTCTCGATCGATGAATTCATAACATCGGAGTTAAAGTCCCCGGGACAGCCCAGGGAAATAGCCAGGTCGTTCGGACCTATGAGAAGCGCATCGATGCCCTCTACGGATGCAATCGCCTCTACGTTCTTCACCGCCTCTGCTGTCTCGATCTGGGCAATAGTAAGGGTTTCCTCGTTGGCAGCCTGCATGAAAGCCGGGGCATCGACGATACCGGCAAAATCAGTATGGCCTCCGGATCCACCCAATCCCCTCCTTCCCAAAGGCGCGTATTTGGCCCATGCAGCGAGAGCACGAGCCTGTTCCGCCGTCTCAACCATAGGCGCCATAACACCGACAGCCCCGCAGTCCATCGCTCTCGACACGTATCCCTTGCTTAATTCGGGCACCCTTATGAAGCTTCCCAGGCCAATCGCTCTCGATACTTTAAATATATCGGCGACGTTTTCCATAGAATAGGAACCGTGCTCCAAATCGATCATGATGAAATCCAGACCGCTGTGTTTGGCAATACTGGCTATAGCCGGGTTTCTTACCAGCCTGATCATGGTTCCTACAATCCTCGCTCCTTCACGTAATCTCTTAACAGGCATACTCGTTTCCTTATATACTTCGACAATGAATAGATTCGCACGCTTCATTATAACCCGATCGAAGTATATTATAACAGCCACTATCCTGCTTAATCTTCTTGCCGTAGTTTCCTTTTCCCGCGCGTCGCTGGATGCCTCCATCTTCTCTGTTTTTAAAACCGGGGAAGAGTACACACAAAATTTCTTTCACCTGTCAGAAAAGTACGGTGGAACCGACACAGTTCTTATTGTCGTTACGGCTGAGAATGAAATTACCTCGAAAGAGAACCTTCTCTCTTTTTGGAGCTATTTTGAAGCAGTCCGTGCCATGCATGGAATTACTTCCGCCGCGACTTTCCTGCCTCCCGTCATTCCCGGGAAACGCATATTCGAGCCGACAGATCGGGAAAGCATTGAGCGAGAGTACACCACTGTTCTGGCCATGCTCGATGCGAAAGGAGGTATGTCGACCGGTTTCCTATCAGAAGACAGGAAGACCGGGTCCATTCAAGTCAGCATGGCCGGTAACGTATTCACCATTTTGAAAGAGCTCCGCAGGCGTGCCCGGACCTCCCGGAATGAAGGTTATATTCACCGGGAGCCAGATTGTTTTCGAGACACTCTGGAACACCCTCCTCAGGATCATCTTCATCTTCCCTCCCATCACCATCATCATTCTCCTCACTATTTTTTATTTTAACATTAGAAGTAAAAAGTTGACCCTTATAGCCCTTCTGCCGGCAGTCTTCGGCGCCCTCTTGATGCTTCAGACCCTTTTCTGGTCCGGTATACCCCTAAATATCATGCTGGTAGTCACACCTATCTTCGTAATAGTTATGGGCTCAGCGGACGGCCTCCATTTTGTTATACACTATCTGCAGAACGTGGATCGATACAAAGATCGGCTCAAGCTCACCGAGTCCACCCTGAGGGAAGTGGGTATTCCCATACTCCTAACCACGGCTACGACAATGGTAGGATTTTTATCCCTGTGCTCTTCCAGTATTAAAGCCATCAGGCAGATGGGGCTCTTCACCTCTCTGGGAATCGCTTATGCCGGTCTGATATCACTCTTCTTCCTTCCAGCCCTTCTCTACCAGGTTGGGTTAAAAGCGGAGTACAAACAAGGAACGCTTTCCCGGAGGATACTCAAGTTCCTTACCCCCCTGACCCGGCGCCCGCTTATCCCGATCCTGGTTTTTTTAAGCCTTGTCGTATTTTCGCTTATTGCGATACCGAAACTGGAAGTGTATTCCAACCAGCTCCTCTTTTTCCGTAAACACTCGGAGATCAGGAAAAATTTTGAATATGCAGAAAAAAAACTCGGTTCAAACCAGCTCATATTCGGCGAGTTTGTCCTGGGAGAGGGGGACCTGGCCGACAGTAAACAGATAGAGAAAATCTATTATATAGAGCGTGAAATGGAACGGATAGATGGAATATATCGGGTCTATTCCATCGTAGATATGCTTAAATATCTCTACGAAACCAGGATGGGCCGGGAAGGATTCCCTCCGGACAAAATAACCCGGATAATGCTGAATTTCCTCCCCGAAGATATTCCTCTCGTAAGCGACGACGGCCTTCTCTTTTATGCCTTTACGAGAGACTGGAAAACGGAGACCTCAACGCACCTTATGGAATACGCCAGGACACACGATGCAGTTCGAACTATCTCGGGAATGCCTGTTATCTTTTCCCGCCTGAATGAGCTCGTTGTAGAAACACAAAAAAGCTCCCTGCTGATAACGGCTGCCGGGGTATTCCTGCTGCTCCTCATTCTATTTCGCAGTTTTAAATCGACCCTTGTGGCCATGCTGCCTATGGGTATAACGGTGACGGGTATCTACGGGCTTCTATACATCACAGATTTTCAGCTCAATATTTTGACCGTCACAATATCATCTATCGCTGTCGGTGTAGGCATAGATTACGCTATCCACCTGATCTTTTCCATTCAATACAACAGGAAACAGAATGCGCCGCTTTACACGATTAGGGCGCTGAACAGCACGGGGATTCCCATCCTTGCCAATGCCATGGGGGTAGGCCTTGGGCTGATGCCGCTTATCTTCTCTCCCCTTTTCGTCCATGTTCAAGTGGCGACGGTTATCGGTTTTGCCATGCTGGTCAGCTCCCTTTCCGCTCTCATTATTATTCCTATATTCTATCCGGGGGGATTAAGGACGCACATATCCTCTGGAAAATAACGAAACATAGCAGGGAAGGAGGTAAACGTGTACTACAGTGATGGATGGGCCGCGATGAGCCTGGAAATGCCGGGGTATGTTTAAAATTACTGTTGTTTAGTGTTCTCCAGACCGAGTTTTTGGAGCTTCGGTTGAATGATAAAGGCGCAGTAAGCGGCGTCGGGATTTTTCTTGAAATAATCCTGATGATACTCTTCCGCTTCATAGAAAGTTTCCAGCGCTTTTACCTCTGTCACTATTCCATTCTGGAATTTATCCGATTTTGAGATCTCCGCCTTTGATCTTTCCGCTGTTTCCTTCTGAGAAGCATCGTGATAGAGGATGATTGATCGATACTGGGTACCCTCATCTGCGCCCTGGCGGTTCAGGGTAGTGGGATCATGAGCCTTCCAGAAAACGTCGAGTAATCCTTCGTAGCTGATTACCTCGGGATCGTACGCTATCCTGATGACTTCCGCGTGACCTGTCCCCCCGGCAGAGACCTCCTTGTAGCCCGGATTCTCCTTCGTACCGCCGGCGTATCCGGCAACAACAGTCTTGACTCCATCGATCCTTTCGAATACCGCTTCCAGACACCAGAAACACCCACCCCCGAACGTGGCAAGATGAGCGCTGCCTGAATTACCGTAAGTCGATCCTTTATTAATCCGTTCCATTGCTGCCTCCGGTTCTCTCTCCCCGACCGCGGCCTGCCCCCGGGCTTCCGATCGCCCGCAACAGGAAAAAAACATTACCGCACCGGCACCCAGCTGTATATTGTCGGCTTATGTTTGATTTAAGCAAGTAGTAAAGGTTGAAATATTATCCTGATTTGTTCTCTTAATTGTGTCTTTTGCTCCCAACCTTTATAGAAAATCCGTACTTCGGGAGTGTCGAATTTTCTAGCAAAGATCAAAATACTTTTAAGCTCTTTATCGCGAACCAATTCTTTATATTTTACTTCAATAGGAATGATACTATCATTTTTAACATCAATAAAATCGACCTCATGCTGGTAAGAATCCCGCCAGAAAAAACGGTAATTGTTCAAGGAAATAAGCAGGTTTTCCACCAGTTCACCGCGTTTAATAAAATCCGTCAGTGCCCATGAAAAGGATGGCGAGGCTAAATAATAGCGTTTAAGCTTTTTTTCGGATGTAAGTAAGTTTTTAGAAAAGTTATAAACCTTTTTTACTATAAAAGCCTCCTCTAGATAGTAGAGGTAAGAACTGATTGTTTTGTTAGAAATACCAATTTCCTGTGATAGATGGCAATAATCGATATAGATACCCGGTTTGGCGCCTATTAGTTTAACCAGTCTCCATAAAATCTCCGGATTTTGTACCGAAAATATGGAAGGAATATCCTCAAAAATAATCTTCCGAAGAATTGAAATTAAATAATTTTTACGTTCTGTATCATTCTGTATAAAAACACATTCCACAAATTGGCTTTCCAGAAAATGTTCGAATTCATCTTCCAGTTCTTGAAAATACATCTGCGGTCTGGCCAATAGGTATTTTTTTTCGTTAAAATAGAGGTATTCTTGAAACATAAGAGGATTTAAATTTTTTCTACTGATTCTACCGGCCAGGCTCTCTTGAGTCTTTTTTTTAATAAAGAGTGAGGTGGAACCGGAAATATAAAATTTTAAATTCGGATAAAGATCGTAATAGACTTTCAATTGATTTTGAAAATTACTAAGTTTTTGAATTTCATCGAGAAAGATATATATTTTATCTGTCTTAATACTCAAACATGTTTGTTTAGAGAATATGCGAAAAAGGTCTTCCAGAGGTGGAGTATCTTCATCAAAGGTAAAATACCAGATAGCATGAGGATTGATTTGATTATTAATTAGATGATTTATAAGCTGAAAAAAAAGAGTTGTTTTACCGGTTCTTCGAAGACCAACCAATTCAAAAATCTGCTTTGTGTCGAGTGAAGAAAGCAATTTGTCAAAAAAAATTCTATGTTGCGGGTAGGGATACTGGTAACCTTTATCCCAGTGCCGGTTGTATTTGAGCAGGTTTACAACCATATCGCCTCCAAAATATTCATATAATACTGGAACAACACTTCCAATATTATACGATTTTACTGGAAGATTTTCAAGTTTATCATATACTTCTTAGAAAATCCTCTTTCTTCATATTCTACAGATTTCATGGTACACTAATCCTGCGATGAGTCCTAAATATCCTGAAAGCAGTACTGATTCTGATATCTTTACCGATGACAGAACAACCAGCTACTACTCCTCTAAATCAGCAGTTCTTGCAGAGAAATATGCCGCAACAGATGATTTGTACAGCAGTATGTTTAAAGAATGGCTTCCCAAAAGAGGAAAAGTTCTGGATGTTGGCTGCGGCAGCGGGAGAGACCTGGCAAACCTTCTTACATCCGGTTTTAAAGCTACAGGCGTCGACATATCCGGAGAGATGATCGATGCAGCTATTATTCACTACCCCGAGCTTGCAGGCAAAATCAGTATTTCCGGTTTACCTGCCCTACCCGGAATTGAAGATACATTCGACGGAGTTCTCTGTTCGGCAGTCATGCAGCATATCCCCGACAGCAGCCTGTATAAAAGCTTTCGAGGTATAAGAGAGTTGTTGAAGGATGAAGGGATATTTATTATCAGCTTCCCTGTAAATTATCCCGGCATAGACTCAAAGACAAACCGTGATGCAAAAGGCAGACTTTTTTATATTAGACCGGAAGAGAAGTACAGGTTTCTGATAGAAAGGCAGAGGTTTGAACTTATTAAAAACTCAGTGCAGAAGGACTCACTGGGGAGAGAGGGAATTGAATGGGGGATCCAGGTTTGGCGGAGCGCTCAACGAGGCCAACATGCAAAATAACAAGGGACATCTACCTGAATATAGGAATCTGCCAACAGCAAAACTGGCAGCTATTTTTGAAGACACGACAAATTCGTATAAGTACATTTGCTTCATTGCTCTGTTGAATTTAATAGAAGAAAAATATTTTGATCAGAATGTATTCTTAGTTGATGAAATATACACTGAGATGCTAACTACTGCCTGGTACCCCCACAGTTATTTCAGGCTGAATTTCGGTCCATCAGACAAGATAGGTATCCTGCTGGATAAATTGGGTGGAACAGACTATTCTCCCAATATAATAACAAAAAAAGCCCGTGAAGAATTGAGGAAAGCGCTGAAAAAACACACCAAGGAGATTGCTGGAACTTTAGATAGATATGTAATATTCCGCCTATTAAGAATCTTTTTTACAGAACAGCTTAGAGGCACAAAAGATCATCTTGTTAATAACAGAATAAAAGATATTGCCGCTAATAATCTGGAAGAATTCTGGCCAATTTATTATATCTCGGATGATGAATCTGAAATAATTATTCCACCGATCTGTATGAACTACATTGCTAATAATATTTCTATTCTTAAAAGCTTTGCTGCCTGGAAATGGTTGAGTTACATGCAGAAAAGGAATTTAACAGTGCCTAATCTTTATTTTAAGCTCTTCCCTCCCCAAAAGAGAGAATCACTCCAATTCCAGACAAACCTTTGGAAGAGAATTCTGGCCGAGAAGTCTTTCTACTGCATCTATTCAGGTAAACAAATAAATAATGACAATTTTGCATTGGACCATTTTTTACCATGGTCATACTTTGCTCATGATGAATTATATAATCTAACACCAACATCAAGAAGCATCAATTCAGCAAAATCAAATTCACTTCCGGATCTTAACAGCTATTTGGATCCTCTGATCGAGCAGCAACTTGAGGCAATTCGAAAAGGGAAAATAGTCTCCGGCAAAAAAAACTGGAGCAGAATGCGGGATTCATACATCAGTGCTCTCCAGATAAGAGAAGAAAGCACACTGCTAGAAAAAACTAAATTATCTACGATACTTGAGACTCATTTTAAAGCCAACTTACAGATTGCAGAAAATCGGGGTTTTACAACGAACTGGAGATATTCAGAATAAATTGTTTTACCGATGCAACCGTCGTGTAATAAAGAGGGAGAGCACAGCGCCAAAAAACGCTGCCCCTGCCGCCAATGCAAACGCTCCCGTGTAAGTGCCGGAAAAATCAGCGATTCTCCCTGCCGCGAAAGGACCCGCCGCCTGCCCGATGCCAAAGAAGAGTGTGATAAAACCCAGCGCAGCGGGAGCAAGACGGGCGCCGACAATATCGCCTGTGGTCGCTGCCATGATAGCAGGAATGCTCCACGCTGTGAGGGAAAATAGTAATGCGGAAATAGTGTAGCCCGGCATACTCTTCCACAAGCCGAAGGTGATGTATGACAGGCACTGGATTACAAAGACCATCGCCAGGGTGTACTTTCTACCGATCTTATCTGAAACTGAACCCCAGATAAAACCGCTTACAATGCTTATCACCCCAATAACGAACCAGATTCTACCGGCGGAGAAAGCGGATAGCCCCGCTTCGACGGTAAGATAGTGTGCAAAAAAAGTAACATAAATGATATACGAGAAACCAAAGAATAGATAGATAACACCCAGATGCCACAGGACCGGTGTCCGGTATATGTCAGTCCATTTGATGGAAGAAAGTTTCCCGCTTTCTGACAGAGCAGGCGCAATTTCCCCGCCTCCATAAGGTTTGAGACCCTTATCCGCCGGCCTGTTTCTTAAAAACAGGAAACTCACCAACGTAACCAGGAAAGCCGCGGCAGACATAAAGTACCAGGCATTTCTCCAGCCCATTTCAGGATTTTGCGCAAGGATAGTCGGAACAATGAGGCCAGTCAGAATAAGCCCCAGGCTGGAACCGCTCACGGCAATTCCACTGGCCAGGCCCCTCCTTCTCGACACAAACCACGCGGAGATAAGTCCCATAACCGGTACGTTTACTCCTCCGCTTCCCAGGCCTGTTATGATTCTCATTGCGAGGGCGGTGGGAAAGCTGCGTGCCAAACCGGTCAGAAGCATGGAAAATGCTGTGAGCAGGAGCGATACGGCTATCACGATCCTTGGACCAAAACGGGAAGCCAGTAAACCGCCGAAGAGTGCAAGCACCAGATAACCTACAAGATTCCCTGTAGCCAGATCGCCGGCCTGTACTCCGCTTATTCCGAGACCTTCCTTCATACTCGGCAGAATCATGGTATAGCCGAATCTGGCCAGACCAATGGCAGCCATGGTTACCAGTACACTGACACTCAGAATGACCCAGCTGTAGTGCCTTTTCATCGTCACTAAATACCCAGCACCTTTGACAGGGCACTCTCAAGTTCTTGCATTTTAACGCGATCCGTTTTGCCAAGAAGGCTGACAAACCTGCGTTGTGACACAGATCTAATTTGAAAAGTATCGGCACATGAAAGTTTTTCGAGATTATTCTCAGAATCAGGATTCAGCTGAACCATCCAGGGAGCTACCTGATAGCGTGTCTTCCATTCCGTTACAGGTACAATGACTTTCAACGGCAACACTCCAACCGAATCGACACTGATGATAATTGCCGGTCTCGTTTTTCTGATTTCCGCGCCAACTGTTGGATCAAGATTAATCAGCCAGATTTCACCTCTCTTCATAAAATTCCTCGCTGTCCAGAATAGCAAAAGCTGTAAGCTCTTTATCTTTCATGTAATCCTCTTTAAGAAATTCTGCAGCTTTTGCCATCTGCAGCTCTTCCCGCATGCATAATTGTTCATCTACGAATTCACGTATGATATCTGAGAGGCTTCGGTTTTCCTGTCTGGCAATTTTCTCTAATGCTTTACGCTGATTTTCCTTTAATATTATCTGAGTGCGTACCATTGCATTCTCCACAATATGTCGTAATTATACACAACAAACATACATCATAAAAGTAAGTATGTCAACTACTCCGGTACGTGTCCACCAGGCTGTATATTTTCAGCATCCTGTGAAACTTGCTCAGGGTCAACTCCCTCTCCGGATACACAGTGATCTTTACCCATCTAAAGGGAGGGATATGAAAAAAACGGTCCGAATAACGAGCCTTGCACCGACTGAGATCCGGCCAGACCCAGAGGGCGGGATCGTTGGAGCGCAGTGTCACAATGAAGCTGTTCTCCTTTCCCTGCTTTACCGCGGTTTTAATCATCGGTTCGCGAAGCTCAAGGTGCTTCGGCCTGACAAAAGAAACGAAATTCGACGATACTGTTTTTCCCTCCACTTTTAGCTCCAGCCATAGCATAAGCCTTCGCTTTCCGTAAGTGTTTAATTCATCTTTCAGTTTGAAAGTGGTTATTCTCCTGTTTTTTTGAGCAGGAATCCTTACGGGCAGCTCCTCTTTGCGAATACGATTTCCATGGGTGTCGGTCAGGTTGCAGATCACTGTGCCTTCGCATGTTTTAAGAAGGTCGCTGGTCACGTGGACTTCAACAGTTCCCTTATCAATATCCTCCAACCCCGAGACCAGAAACGGTGCAAAAAACCTTTTTGCCATGTACTGGAGAGCCTTCCGGTTCCCTTCGTAGTCAATGGAAGACCAGCTCGCTACAGGCCAGCAGTCATTGAGCTGCCAGTACAGGGTTCCCATACCTTCAGGCATTTTTCTACGCCAGTGCTCGACGGCGTATTTTACAGCCATTCCCTGAAGGATCTGAGAGAGCCATAGAGTCATCTCAAAACTGGAAGGAAGCTTGAACCAATCGAGCATATACTGGATGATCGCTGCATTGCCGATCCCGCTCCTCTGATGATGTTCCATGATGTAGCTTGAAATATTTCTGTCCTCCGGCGCGGTATAGCTTTCCACAGTTCGAGGCTCGGGGAAGGACTGGAAGCCGAATTCACTGTTGAACCGGTGCTCGCAAGTCCGGTACCATTCAAAGGGTTGACGACCGTGCCAGACATCCCACAGATGGGCGTCGCCGCACGCCGGATTATTGTAATCATTTCTATCGCCGCACGGAGAATGAGGGCTCGAAGGCCAGTAATCCCTCGAAGGATCCAGCTTCATTACCGCGGCTGGAATCAGTTTATCGAACAGTTTTTTATATTCCGCCCAGCTCATTTGCCCTGCCTTTCGATCATCTTTTATGAATCCATCACCCTGTTCCAGCTCGTTGTTGCCGCACCAGAGCGCTATGGACGGATGATGGCGCAGCCGCTTCACGGTTCCTTCCACTTCAGCCTTCACTTCGGCTAAAAAATCCGTGTCGAAAGCAGGATAGGCGCTGCAGGAGAACATGAAATCCTGCCAGATGCATATTCCGCAGCGATCGCAGAGCTCATAGAAGGCATCGTCCTCATAGATACCTCCGCCCCATACCCGCAGCATGTTCATATTGGCTTCAACCGTGCTGCTTATAAGATCCTCGTAGCGTTCTGGTGTCAGGCGGGTTACAAAGGTATCCGCCGGTATCCAGTTCGCCCCTTTAGCGAAGAATTCTTTACCATTAACCTCGAAGGCAAAGGATTTTCCCCGGGCATCGTCGCGCTGTACGAGTCTTAAAGTCCTGAGGCCGATTCTTTTTACCGTTTTATCGAGGGTAACCGTGACCATGCTGCTGTCACCCTTTTCAGCAACAAGCTCAATCGTCACGACATAAAGAGGCTGAGCGCCCATGCCGTTCGGCCACCAGAGCCTGGGATTTTTTATCACCAGAGTCTGCCGGACTATCTTCCCCTTCAGCACAGCCTTTTCCCTGTATATCGTCTCCCGCCCAAAGCCGACACGTACATCGGCAATTAAAGGATTTTTGCAGAGCCTTTCGATTATCACCTCCACTTCCAGGATGACACTGTTTCGTTTTTCATGGACCTGGGTAATCCGTATATCCTCGATTCGCGCCTTATCGAACGCAACTATTTTAATGGGACGCCAAATTCCACAGGTAACACATTTTGGTCCCCAATCCCAGCCGAAGTTGCACTGGGATTTGCGAATCCAGCTGACACCTGCTATCCTGTCAGGCCGATCTTCCATAGGGAAGAGGGCACGCTGCTTTTGCTTTGCCTTTATAAAGGGAAATGGCGACCTGAAGAGCACTTCAATATGATTGTTTCCCGCATGCAGATATGGCTTGAGGTCAAACTCCCAGACACGAAACGAATTACTCGCTTCGCCGATTCTGTGTCCGTTCACCGTTATTCTCGCAAAAGTATCGAGACCTTCACAGCGAAGGAGGATCCGTTCGTGTGAAAGAAATATGTCATCCAATATAAATTCACGCTTATAGATCCAATCGCTCTCCCCGATCCACATCAGTTCAATTTCTCTGTCCCTGTAAAAGGGGTCTTCGATTCTTCCCCCGGCGAGCAAATCGGTGTGGATACAGCCGGGAACCGTCGCCGGGATCTCATCATCACTTCCCTTTTTTACAACTGTCCATTTTCCTGATAAATCCAGTGTTACCATAATCAACTCCCAATGCTGTGGTTTTATATATGAGCCAGTTTCGAGGTTACAGCCAGATAGAGACGCCGGCAGTCTGAAAGGTTTGTGTGATAACCTGTGCCGTCCGTTTTCTGCCTGATGACAATTGTGCCGTATTCTTCATCCCCGCCCCGGCAAAGAAAAACGGCGTACATATACGGGACTTTTCCGTTCGGACCCTTATTGACGGCTATCTGCATCTGGATTCCCACAAAGTCGTCCGGATTACACCGCAACTCGATCATGAACCGGACATCCTCGGGAATTTGTCTTCCCTCAGCATCCCGGGCCAGACGACCGGCAGAAGCCCTGATAAGCTCCGCTGTTTCGACTGTAAG
>CBDUZM010000024.1:0-15066 GCA_965371685.1 uncultured Spirochaetaceae bacterium
TGAAGAATTAAAAGGAATTGGAACCGATTGGTTAATAACCGCAAAGAGCCTGATTTTACGAGTGCCGGCGGTTAGCGTCCCCGATTCCTATAACATCCTTATAAATCCTATGCATCATGAATTCAACAAAGTTGCTTTGGCAAAGATAACAGAATACCATCCGGATACACGCCTGCAAGGAAACTGATGCCTTACGGAGTTGTAAAGGTATAGTCGAGCACTACCTCTTCGTTATATTTTAGGTGCTGCAGCTTGCTGTACAATGTTCGGGTCTCTTCATCGTAATACCAGCCGCCGGGCATCCCTGTATAATCAGGGCTGGGTTCTCTCTTTACCCCCCTGAGCTCCAGGGACGAAAAAGGCTCAATGCCCCGGATCATTAAGTAATGTGTTTCCCCGGGCGGAAAGGCAAAGACAAGGTGATACCTGTCATCCGCCGCTCTCACCTCGATTAGGTCTGCTGCAGTCCATATCCAGCTTCCGGGATCCAGGACGGGGTAAAGAGGCCTCTCTTCAGCGAGATATGGCCATTCGTCAAGGAGCTCATAGATCTGTTCAGGAGCAATATACTCTTCCCGGACGAACGCCGCTTCCTCATCGAGCCGCAGCCGGCGCGGAAGAAAACCCCAATCATCGGCGAGGCTAAGTGAAGAGACTATCAAACTTCGCCCGAGAGAAGCGAGTTCCTCATTACCCTCCTCTTTCCCGGCTGCCACGAGGAGAGCCCCCGCCCGCAGTGACAGATAGATATCCGAGATGTTTGCTTCATCGCTTTCCAGAAAGACTGAATTTCCCAGAAGACGTATGGCAGGCAGAATCCTCGTGTTGATGATCTCTTTGAAACGAGCAAAATATGCTTCATTCTCGCTGTACCATCTTTTTACATCAAAGTAAGTATCCAATATACTAAGAGACACATCGAGACTCTGCTTCCCAATATCCACTGTCACAACGAGCTGAGACACCAAATCGTCAATAACAGCCAGCTTATTTTGATTCAAAAGCAAAACGATAAGATCTTCGATAGAAAACACACCGGTATCCTTGTTCCGGATAAGGCTTTCAACCGCCTTGATACGCTCGAGCTCCTCTGCCGAATGCTTTTCCCTGAAACTTTCCAGGTCTCCGATGTAGGTAGAATTAATATTGCGAATTTTAAAATCAGGATTGCGGGAAGTATAAATCCTTTGAGCAGCGCTGAAAAATGCGCTGGCCTTGCGGTAATCACCCCTTCTGAGGGCTTCACTCATCCATGCTGAACCCAGCTTTTCGATAAAACGGGATTCCCCACCCTTAAGTTGCCACATACCCTGACCTTTTACATAACGTCCCGTATCCCAACCGAGATATGCCTTATCCAGGAAGACGGCAAGCTCTCCCTCAAACTCCTCTCTTCCCTTTAGAACACCTTTACGTGCAAACCAGATAAGAAAAAGACTATTGATGGTTTCCTCAGCCCGGGTTATGGATACGGTTTGGGATCCGGAGTACGGTAACCGAATATAGCCTGTCTCAGAATCGAGCCGGGAACCTTCAGGTAATGTGACCAGATAATTTCCACCGGAGTTCTCGACAGTCAGCAGCGGAATGTTCTCACCGGTCTTCACCGTACCCTCAGCAAATTCAACGGGAAGTAAAAGAGACGATCTCTTTCCAACACGGATATCAAGATCCAGACGGTTGCCCAGATCACCACCCGTTCGAAATCCCAGCCTTGCGCCGCCCGTAAAATGCAGCTCAACACCATCAGGATGGATGTCGTAGCCGGCAACACTCAACTCCGCTTCTTCCCCGCCGTCCGGCTGAAGGACCAGAGGCCTGGAATCAGAAAAACCGAACCACACACCACCGTACTTAACCGTAAGCTCCCTGATTTTCGATTCTTCTCCGAGAATTTTTCTTTGTCTGACGATGTTGATCTCGATGCTTCCGATTTTTTCAGAGATCTCAGCCGTACGGTTGAAATGGAAATATAGAAAAACAGCGATGACCGATATATAGATGAAAGGGACGAGGAAATACAGTAGAAGTTTTTTTATGGTCACAGGGAACCTCGAATTCTGCCGGACAAAGATATCAACAACCGCCTCCGAAGAAGGCGGCTTCAGCTCTGGTGAGTATTCTATCAGGGCAGAGAATTTGATTCAAGAATAAGGCGACAAAGGGTAAGATTTTCACTATATTAGACCAACGAACAACCTCAAAGGAGAGATGCTAACTAACCATGAGTGATACAGTAACCAGGATAACTTTAGGCGAACGTGAAATCGTCATTGTCGGGACGGCTCACATCTCTAAAGAAAGTGTACTTGAAGTAAAAAACATTATCAACGATGAAAAACCCGACAGGGTCTGTATAGAGCTCGATGAATCACGCCATAAATCAATAACACAGTCAAACTCCTGGAGAAATCTCAATATTACTCAAGTATTGAAACAGGGCAAGGGTTTTCTACTTCTGTCCAATCTGGTTCTCTCCTCGTTTCAGAGGCGTATGGGAATACAACTCGGTAATAAACCCGGAGAGGAGATGCTTGCCGCTATCGAGGTCTGCAACCATCTGGAAATACCTTATTCACTTTGCGATAGAGAGATCCAGACTACTCTGAAGCGGGCATGGTCCATGTCGGGACTCTGGGGAAAGAATAAAATGCTGGCCGCCATGTTGAGCGCCATCTTCACCCACGAGAAATTGAGCGAAGAAGAATTGGAAAACCTTAAAAATAAAAGCGCTCTTCAGGGCATGTTGGAGGAGCTTGCGCAATTTCTCCCGTCTGCGAAAAAGGTTCTTATCGACGAAAGGGATATTTACCTGGCGACACGGATTTTCCAGGCGGATGGAAAAAGGATCGTAGCGGTGGTCGGCGCCGGCCATGTACCGGGTATAGTCAACAGGCTGAACGAATTACATGAGGGAGAGGCCGATTTCGATCTGACAGGATTAGATCAAATTCCTCCGAAAGGTATTTTATCCAAAAGCCTGCCCTGGGTGCTGCCGGTCGCCATTATCGGCGCCATTATAGCGGGTTTCTTTCTCAGGGGAAGCGATGTCACGCTGAATAATATGCTCAAATGGGTTTTGGTGAACGGCAGTTTAGCCGCCGTCGGATCGATTATCGCCCTGGCGCATCCCCTCACCATTCTCCTGGCCTTTCTTGCAGCGCCGATAACCTCCCTTATTCCTGTCATAGGTGTGGGAATCTTCACGGGAATACTGGAAGCCGCCCTGAGAAAGCCGAGGGTATCCGACTTCGAGAATCTGCCTGACGATCTTCTGAAGGTTAAAGGTTTTTTTAAAAACCGGTTCACCCATGTGTTTATAGTCTTTTTCCTCTCCAGCGTTGGAAGTTCAATCGGCACCTTTATCGGGGGAATTCCTCTCTTTACGTCTCTCTTCGGCTGACGGAATGAAAGCTGTTCGCACGGCCTGCTCGAGGGTAGATACCTCCTGATAGAAGTCCCGGGAATTTGCCGTATCCTTATTCCGGGGTCCTATGACCTGTTTGAATCCCATCTCCCGCGATGATCGAATCCTCCTTTCCACATGCGGGACCCCCCTGATTTCGCCTGCCAGGCTGACCTCCCCTATCACTGCTGTCAAAGAGGGAAGAGAGAGGCCGGTTTTAGCCGAATAGAGAGCCATGGCAAGGGCAAGATCGGTGCCCACCTCTTCAATACGTATACCGCCGGCTACATTAACGTAGACATCCAGAGTGGAAAAGGGAATATTAAGGTGTTTTTCCAGGACAGCGGCAATCCTGGAAACCCTTCTCGAATCGATCCTGTCCGAAAACACACGGGAAATGCCGCCTTTAGCAGGCACGACGAGACTCTGGATTTCCACTAAAAGAACGCGGGAGCCTTCATACACGGGTGCAACAGCCACACCTGCAGGGGGTGAACCCTCCCTGTGCTCAAGGAATATCGAAGCGGGGTTGCGAACCTGGCTCAAGCCTTTCTCAGTCATCTGAAAGATACCTATTTCATCCGTGGAACCAAACCGATTTTTAGTCGATCGGAGAAGCCGGACTGCGCTGTTCGCCCCGTCGAAGTAGAGCACCGTATCGACCATGTGCTCGATTACCTTCGGTCCCGCGATAACCCCTTCTTTTGTTACATGACCGATGAGAATAAGACTGACGCCCCGTTTCTTTATCACGCTGTTCAGCTCTTGAGTACAGAGCTTTATCTGCGATACCGTACCGGGAACCGATCCGCCTTCCTCAGACAAGATCGTCTGGACGGAGTCTACAATGAGAAGCACCGGTTTGACCTTATCCAACACGGAGAGAATGGCCCCGAGCTCTGTTTCGCAAAAAATCTCAATGGTATCGCTTGCGATTCCCAATCTGTCGGCCCGCATCCGGATCTGCGCCTCCGACTCTTCACCGGAAACGTAGAGAATCCGGCCCCGGGTAACCAGGCTTTGCGCTATCTGCAGCACGAGAGTCGACTTTCCAATACCGGGCTCACCACCGAGAAGAACGGAGGAGGCTTTCATCAGTCCACCGCCCAGCACACGGTTTACCTCCCCGTTTCCCGTGTCCCAGCGGACCTTTTCCTCCGTTTCAATAGCCGACAGAGGGATCGAGACACTCAATTCCGCAGTTTTTCGTCCGCCTCTGTCTGACTCCACCTTTTCAAAAGAATTCCATGTACTGCATGCCGGACAGCGGCCCATCCACTTTGGCTCCTGGTGGCCGCAAGATCCGCAAAGGAAGGTAGTTTTCTGTTTCATAGATAAACCCTGAGTTTAGAGGGAATTGCTTAAATCATCAAGCTCCGATATCATGCAGTTATGGAACCATCGCAGAGTGACGGTAAAGTTTTTATCTCGAGATAAGCTGTAAAAGCGAAGAAACTCATTGCCCTAAGCTGCCGATAAGATTAAGAGAAGAAAGTATGCAAAATATCAAACATGCTGTTTTTTTAAGCCTCTTAATTTTCTTCCTCGTCCCTCTTCCCGCTGCCTTTAGCCTGGAAAATGATATCATTTTAGGCAGGGAAGACGGATGGAGGGACTTCGTAGAGCTGGATTATCTCGTTCTACGCAAGGGTAAATGGGGAACCCTGGATATCGAGCTGCAGGACAGCGAGTATGTATACGACGGAGAAACAGATCTGCTCATGCATTTCAACCGCATTCCCTTCAAGGATGCCGCGGGCAACTATGCAGTCAACCAGCCCAATCCTCTTATCTCGGAAAAAGCGTCCGCTTTTGGAACCGGCGCATCTGCTTTTGCGTCGGATAAGAACAGCCTGGTCCTGACACCGGGTAAAAACAGCCTCTTTGGCCGGGGATGGACAGATTTCTCCATCGAATTCTGGATGTATCCGGTGCTGCTGACCGACGGCGAAGTAGTCTTTTCCTGGTCGGGGACCCTTCTGACAGAAGGGAGAAAGATACAGCAGCGACTGAGCTGTGCCTTGATAAACCGAAAACTAAGCTGGAAATTTTCAAACTTCTTCTCCGCCGTCAGAGAGGAGAAGGTATCATTTTCAGGCATTACAGGTCTTCTGCCGCGCCATTGGCATCATCATATGATTCGCTTCGACAGCTCCACCGGAATGCTTGAATATCTTGTGGACGGGGTACCTGAAGCCGTTGTCTATGCGACGGATACCGGTTTCGACGGAGGTTCCGTGCTCATGCCTGATACGAGCTTAAATGGTAAGCTCACCATTGGACATGATTATACAGGTCTTATAGATGAGCTCAGGATTTCCAGGGCGTTCAAAGAAGCTCCTTTATCGGGACGTTATCCAAATCGCCCGGGAATCGGGGTTTCCAGAATTTTTGATCTGGATTATACAAACAGCCGTATCAAGAACATCCAGGCAACGTTTGATACTCCTGTCAACACTGATATCTATTTCTATTACAGGCTGGCCGACATACGCCGGTATAGTACAAAACTGGACACCCCCTGGATCGCATTTCTTCCCAACGAGGAACTTGAAGGCAATACCCGCGGCCGTTACTTACAGCTTCGGGTGGAGCTTCTTACCGATGGGCGTCGTTCTCATTCGCCGGTCCTTTCTGATCTAAAGATCGTCTATGAACCTGATCTTCCGCCCCCGCCCCCTTCCTCTGTGTTCGTTGAAGCCGGCAATGGAACAGTACGCCTCGTTTGGAAGAAGGTCAATGAGAAAGATTTGAGAGGATACATGGTGTATTACGGTGACTCGCCGGGCAGGTACACGGGAACCGGGATAGAAGAAGGTAACTCTCCGATCGACGTCGGGAACGAAACGAGCATAAACCTGAACGGCATGGAGAACGGCAAGCTGTTCTACTTCGCAATAGTGAGCTACGATTTCTCCGATCCGCCGCACCAAAGCCGTTTTTCCACCGAGGTAAGCGCAAGGCCTTCGAAAATACTGTGATGGGCGCCATAAAAAACACCATGAAAATAGACGAAAGCCTTCAGCGAGTGAGCACTGCAATGAGAATGGGGGAATTCCCCCAGGCGGAAAAGCTGCTTATTAAAATTATCCGCACAGATCCTGATTTCGTACCCGCCTTCATATTACTGGGTAATCTATACGGACAGTCCGGCCGTTACAACGATGCAAAGAAAATGCTTCTTCGGGCAATTAAAATGGACAACGACAACGGTGAAGCATTCAATAATCTCGGTGTTATTTATATGAATACCGGGGAGCACAGGAAATCGCTTGACTGCCTGAAAAAGGCGCTGAAATGCTGCGGCGAAAGGGCGGATATACACTACAACCTGGGAAACGTTTATAAAGAGCTCGATAATTTCCCGGAAGCAGCCCGGGAATACGACCACGCAATTGATCTGGATGAGAGTTTCATACCTTCCTACATCAACCAGGGTCTTGTGTACGAGGCCCAGGGAAAATTTGAAAATGCCGCGGCTACCTACCAAAAAGGATTGGAAAAGGACGCCAACAACCCCAAATTAAGATACAATCTTGGAACCATATATAAGGCCGAAGGAAGGCTGGAAGAAGCCGGGGATGAGTTCCGGCGTGTTCTGAGGAGCCAGGCCGGATGGTTGGACGCAAAGAACAATCTGGGGGTGGTATACCACGAGCTGGGCCGGCACAAAAAAGCCGTAAAAATATTTAATGAAATTCTCGAACAGGAACCGAACGATGTAAAAGTCCTCAACAATCTGGGAGTGTCCCTGAGCAAGCTGGAGAGAAACGATCAGGCGGGGGAGGCCTATCGAAAAGCGGTTAAGCTGGATCCTGAGTATACGGTGGCCGTCAAGAATTTAGCAGGCCTCCTGGAAGAACAGGGCAATATACCGGAAGCTCAGGCTGAGTATGAGAAAATACTCCAGCGGAATCCCAAGGATCCTGATGCCAGGTACAACCTGGGAAAAATCCTCTATGCCGGCAAACAGTACGAAAAATCCATGGAGCAGTTCGAACGGGTAATAGACATCCAGGGCGATCACGTCGGCGCACTTCAATATATGGGGAACGCGTCTATTCGGACGAACGACGATAAAAAAGCCAGGAAGTACTTTGGCCGTCTTCAAGCGATAAACCCGGAGTATAATCATTACAACCTTGAATCGGCTCTCGCATGGAAAGACAAAAAGGATTATGACAAAGCAATCCTTGAAATACAAAGCCATCTGAAATCTCACCCAAATGACTATGAAGCAATCCTTCTGTTCGGCGAGCTTCTCGGCTTGAAGGGCGATAGGGAGAAAGCCGTTGACGTTTTTTTAAAGGCAACCCGAATGAAACCCGACGCAGGAGAAGGTTTTTTCTTTCTCGCCAAAACCTACAGAGAAATGGGACGTATTCAGGAAGCCATCGATACAGCTGAAAAACTGATCACCCTCCAGGGTGCCAGAGCGGACAGTGACGACCTGGACAGGCTGCACGGCAGCCTGGATCTATACGAGGTTGTGGTGAGTGAATATGAGAAGGATTTCAAGGAAGTCTGGATGAAAAATTTGCACCGTCTGGGCCGAACTGAAGAGGGGCTTGAGGAAAATGGACGGAAAGAAGAGCCTTTTGCTCTGGATCAGATGCCTCTTCTGGAAGAGGATTCCATACCTATAATTCAGATCGGGGGTCTGGAACCGGTATTCGTGGTGGAAGAAGAAGAGGAAAGCTTAAGCCTCGAGGAAGAGGAGGAAGACGGCTTATCAGTCGAGGTTTCGACTGACGGGCATATACCTTTCCAAAACCTTATCGATAGAGAACAATCACGGCTTCCCCCCGTAGGTGAAACTCCCGCGCCCCGGCAGCCGGAAGCTGCCGGCGGTATACCACTCGAAAGTCCCTCAATTCCTCCTGAACCACCTCCCGCCGGCCAGCCCCCTCCATATATCGTGGTCGCTCCTGCTGCGGCGCCTTCCACCGTGTCGATGCCTCCGCCGATTATGCAAAGCGCCCCCGCCCCATCCATGGGCAGCCCGGCTATGGCATCCCTGAAAAATTCCATTGACACCCAGAGAGGGATGCTGGAGCAGGTACAGCAGGATATAAAGGATCTTACCGAATCTCTCAAGCAGGAACAGAGCCCGGAGGACGCAGACGAGACTGCTGCCGGGGTTTCCGAGGTGGAACCGGAAATCGCAATCGACGATTCTGAAGAGACACCCGATTCCGACCTGGATATTTCAGAAGAAGAGCCGGAATTGACAATAGAGATGCTCGAAGAGGCGCCCGAGCTGGAACCGGTGGAGGATGAGCAGGAGGCCGCTTTGGAGACTGTGTCTGAAGCCGCTGAAGAGCCTTCCATGTTGGAAGAACTCGATGAAGAAGCCGCCGCCCCGGGATTGGAAATCTCGGAGGAAGAACCGGAACTTCTTGAAGAGCTGTTCGGGGAAGAGCCGGAGTCATCGATGGAATTATTAAACGATGCGGATGCCTTCCCGATCGAAGAGCTTACCGCAGAAACTCAAGATCAGGCGGTCGATTCAACAGCTCCCGAGACTGTCATTCAGGAAATAAAGCTCGATAAGACGAAAACAGCGGGTCTCCTCGACTACCTGGTGAAACTGACCGACGCCCTTCCAGATTCCAACCATCAGAGCTTTCTCAAGAGCACTATCAAATCGAAAACCGAGCTGATAATTGCCAGCCTGTTGAAAGAGGACAGACGCGGCTCTTAAAGAAAGCGCTCTATTGCCTGGGTGTTGAATAATTTCTCATCAAGGACTATATTCAGTAACAGCTTAGGCAATCGACAGGTTGTTATTCTTCGGGGGATTAGCTCAGTTGGCAGAGCGATAGGTTCGCAATCTATAGGTCAGGGGTTCAAATCCCCTATCCTCCAGGTAAAGTTTCAGGAAATATCCCTTGCTTGTTTCGGTAATAATTCCTACCTACAATCGTTTCGAATTTCTCAAAGAAGCCGTTCTCTCCGTCCGAATTCAAGCCGTTCAAGACCTGGAAATAATCGTTGTAGACGACGGCTCGACAGATGAGACATCCCGGCTTAGCAGCTGCGGGGAATTCTCCTATGTGAGAATGCCGCATTGCGGCTTTCCCGGAAAGGTACGAAACCTGGGAGTGGAAGCTTCTAAAGGGCAATATATTACTTTTCTCGACTCGGATGATCTCTGGAAGCCCGGGAAATTGGCGAAGCAGCTTCATTTCTTTCAAAACAACTCTGAAATATACCTATGCCACACTCGGGAGATCTGGCTGCGGGAAGACATGGTGATATCACAGTCCAAACAGAAGCACAGACGTTCGGGTAATATTTTTAAGGATTCCCTTAAAAAGTGTATTATCGGCCCATCAACCGTAATGCTGTCAAGGGAGCTTTTTGTAGAGAGCGGAGGATTCCGTCCGGATCTGGAGATTGCCGAAGATTACGAGCTCTGGATCCGCATCTGCGCGGAGCATGATGTAGGATATTTAGATGAACCCCTGGTTATAAAGCGGGGAGGGCATAAGGACCAGCTCTCGATGAAATACGGGCACATAGAGTATTTCCGGTTGAAAGCCCTTCAAGAGAACGTGGAAAAGAAGGTATTCAAAGGGAAAACCATGGAGCTGGCTGCCCTCGAGTTGGCCAGGAAGTGCCGAATCTATGCTGCAGGATGCCTTAAAAGAGGAAGAAAAAAAGAAGCGGATTATTATATAAGGCTGGCCGAAGATCAGGAACAAACAGTAAGGGAACCGCACTGACACAGCAGGCGGGCACTACTTCCGTTCACCAAACTCCTGATCGAGAATCGCTTTCAGATCAGGTATGCTGCGGGCGTAATCGAGCAGCGCCTTAAAATATCCGCCCGCGTGCCCCAGGTCGTAGCGTATACCCTCTATACGCTTGAATACCACCTTGCCCTGCTTCGCCATTTTGTTGAGGGCATAGATGTGATGATATTCTTCGCCCTTGTGCTTGAGGTATCCTTCCTCGAGAAGAGTCATGAACTCAGGCGTATACAGATATCTCCCGATGGAAGCTTCCCTACTCGGTTCTTCACCCCTGGGGGGTTTTTCCACGATAGCCCTGACATGAAGGTTATCATCATCGAGGTCAAGGATGCCGTAGCGATTGAGGTCGGGGGGATCGGACAGGGAGGAGAGAACGCAGCAGCCTGTCTGCCGGTAGAGCTCTATGAGCTGAGCTGCAAGAGGCTTTTCGCCCATATGAACATCGTCCGGCAGCGCTACGATAAACGGTTCGTTCCCTACAAAGGGTTTGGCCAGCAGGAGGGCGTGGCCGGTTCCGAGCATCTGTCTCTGCCGTATGAAGTAAAAACGCGCTTCAGGGGGCTTGAGCTTCTCCAACTGTGTTTTTGAACCCTTACGGGCCAAAACGGTTTCCAGCTCTATCTCATTATCCAGATAATCTTCCAGCGGCTTTTTTCTTCTGGATGATATGAGTAGTATATCCTCAATGCCTGAGAGCAGGAGCTCTTCTATAATGAAGTCTATTGAAGGCTTGGTGACAAGCGGCAGCATTTCCTTTGGAATGCTCTTTGTTACGGGAAACAACCGTGTTCCATACCCGGCGGCCAGAATTACAGCTTTCAACATACCCTCCTCTGATTTCTCTTCTTTATTATCGCCCCATTTCCCGGAAGGATAAAGTCCGCGCTATAAGATTGACTGTTTGATCATTATATGCTACCAAAAACCGGGGTTACGCTATGAAAATATGGATTAAGCTTCTCATCGGCATTGCCGCAGGCATACTGCTGGCAGTCGTACTGCCTGCCAGGCAAAACGCGGTGATCTATCTTAGCCATATTTCCGAGATAATGATCAATATAGGCATCTATGTAGTATTCCCCCTGGTTTTCTTCTCTTCCATCATGGGAATATATGAGTTGAGGATGGAAAAGAAAGTCTTTCGCATTTACGGAAAAATTTTCTTCTTCCTTATTATAAGCACTGTGCTTCTCGTGGTAGTTGGCGTAGCGTCCGTTTTAATCTTTTCACCTCGAATACCTATATTGACCATGACGGCTGCTCCGCCTCAGATACCGGGAGTAATGGAGACTTTCTACTCCATCTTTCCCAGGAATGTATTCTCCGTTCTGGTAGGAGACGGCAACATACTCCTCCCCATCATAATTCTTAGCTTCATTCTCGGCGCCAATTTAACCTTCGACCGGATTATTACACGCCCGGTCATCGGGCTCTGCGATTCGTTGTCACGTATTTTTTACCATATCAGCTCTCTCGTTGTGGAGCTCTTTGCAATTGCTTTAATCGTTATCACCGCCTCGAACATAGTACAGATATTTCTGATTGATAACCTGGCTATCTATCAGGAGATACTTCTCATTCTGATTATCGATATGGCTATTATCGTTCTAGGCGTCTATCCGGGAGTGCTCTACCTGATAGACCGGGAGCACAACCCGTATAAGCTTATCTACGCGAGCATGGCGCCTGCGTTAACCGGTCTTATAACGGGAAATCAGTACCTGCCTCTCAGCATGCTTATCAAGCACGGTAAAGAAAATCTCGGTATACCCCGAAAAGTCGGCTCGGCCGTTTATCCTTTCTTCGCCATATTCGGACGCGCCGGGACATCGCTGGTCGCCGGCATCTCCTTCTATCTCATCCTCAACTCTCTTCTTCCTTCAGCGGACATCAATGCCGTGAAAATTTTCTATGTACTCGGTTTCTCTGTCCTTGTCTCTTTTGTATTGGGCTCGGTGCCGGGACTGGGCGCCTACGTTGCCGTCACCCTGCTCTGCTACCAGTTTGACAGGTTTTGGCCGACCTTTGGGCTCCTGAACCATTATAAGATCCTGGAACCGATAAAATTCATTCTGGTCAGCTTCGGAGTTTTCCTCGATGTGCTCACCTCGTTTCTGGTTTCATACCTCATCAGCCTGAAGGAAAATTTAGTATCTCCGAAAGAATCACGCGATTTTATTTAGAGAGCCCGTTCATTTGTAAAGCGGCTATTCACTTCTCTCCGCTCTTTGCCGATGGTAAATACTGAAGAGGCTTTAATGATCTCTGCTTTACAAAATCAAAGAATAAAGCGGTTTCCGGGGCAGGGATTGCGGCCCTGCAGGAAAAATTCCCCGTACGAACATCCGCAAAAGAAGAAAAAGATAAGTATCACGTTTGCGTTGAAGCATACCATTATAATAGCGGCTATTTTCCTTACACTGGCATATCTATTCACTTCCTCACAAGCCTTGCATAGCCTCAAGGTTAAAACACAAACAAAGCCGTTAAAGGCGGAATTTGCTCTGGGAGTGGATATTATAGCAAGACCTTCTTCAAATCTCTCTTTAACAACCGGTATTCAGAGCCTCCCATTTAGCCACAAAGTAAGAAAAGGTGAGACCATATACGGTATTGCCGAAAGGTACGACCTGTCTGTCTTTGACATAATTCGTGCAAACGAAATCAGCGATCCGATAAAGATACTGCCGGGGCAGCTTCTCAGACTCTCGCAGCCGCATTATCACGATAACTGGGACGGAAACAGTCCGCTGCCCGAACCGCTGATTTCGGTAAACAAGTCCACCGGTCAGGCGCCCTTTCGGGTCGACTTTACCTGTCATGCCGATCTTCCTGAGGGCTCTTATCTCTGGGATCTTGGAAACTGGCGCTTCGCCTTCAACAGAAACCCTTCCAATACATTTCAGGAACCGGGTTTGTACACTGTCAAACTAAAAATATACAACAAATCCGGAACCGTGTTTTCTTCCAACAACCTTACCATCAAAGTACTGCCTCATAAACAGCAGACTGACAACCGTCGATTTATTACCCTGGATCAGCTCAACGATACTCTGAATATCAGGAAGCTTATGGATGAAATGGGTGCTGCGGGAGGCTATCGAGTCAGTCAGAGCCCCGTGTTGTTCAAAGATGCAGGCGAAGATCGCTATCTGGCCGTAAAGGGCGGTTACACTCATCTCGGTCTCCAGGCGGATAATTCGTTTCACAGTGTTTACACCTTTGTCAGCCCCATTCCAAGCCGGCACAGCTGGGAACCCGACATAAACTGGTACAAAACTCAATTCGGCACAGGTATACGGGGCAACTGCGGTCCGGCGACTGTGGCCATGGCAAGCTACTGGTCAAGCGGCCTGGACACACCGGTCGCCGCTATTCGTTCGGAGATAGGCATGCCCTATTCCAACGGCGCTATCAGCTTTGAGAACATGTTCAAACCGTTTCAGACAAGAGGTGTTTCTTATCGACTAATCGAGTCGTCCACGGCGGAGAATTTAAAAGCTATTATTGACAGAGGGAATATCGGAATAATTCTCATTAATACCGCCTTTATAGATAGAGCCGCAGGAGATGCTCGATCCAATTTTACCGGCCGATACTACCGTGATATAACCGGACACTACGTGGTAGTCAAAGGATACACACTGGATGGCCGTTACCTTATCGTCTACGATCCCATTCCCTCCGACTGGACCAGCAACAGGTCCAGATACAAAGACGGTATAAGCATGTTGGGAAGGAATCGCTACTACTCCACTACCCAGATTATCAGGGCTCTTAAAAAACCTCTGGTTCTGGAAGTGAAGAAAAATTAGCCTCTTGACCCCATAATGTATATATGATAATTGTGAGCTATTAAACGATCAGCTCGTACGGATTGGGGGTAATATCTGAGCAATCCCGTTATACATCTTCAGCAGTATAAGGAAAAAGAGCAGCAAACGCCGTTAAAACTCATCGAGGAATCAGCGGACGACGACCAGAGCGTCGACGCCGGGGTACCGTGGAAGAGAACAGCTGCTGTCTGTTTTGCCATTGCTTTCATCATCCTAGCCATTATCGGTCTAAGCACATTTGGAAACGATAATTACTATACCATAAAGAAAGGCGAAAACGCTTACGTGGTGGCCACTAAGTTCAATGTGCCGCTGAACGTTCTCCTAAATCTGAATGAAATGGATTCACCTTCACAAATTGAAGAAGGAATCCGTATTAAAATTCCAAGCGTCCACGATGTTCATTTGGTTAAAGAGGGCGACACCTACTACAGCATTGCCATGGAATACGGCATAAAGCGCTACGATCTGGCTAAGTACAACCAATTAAACGGCGCTACAATACCGAAAACAGGGGATAGGGTTTTCATACCCCGGGTGTTATCGGCCATTCTGGTTTCTTCCAATACCAGAACCGGTATGGTCCCTTTTACGGCAAAGTTCAATATCGATACCAACACACGGGATCGTATCCGGTCTTACCTTTGGGACCTGGGAAACGGAACGACATCTTCAAAGCGAAATCCTTCCATCAATTATGACCAGAAGGGTGATTACTACGTCAGCCTTTCCGTCGTGGATGAGAACGGGAACTCCATTACGTCGAATACGATCCATGTTGTGGCGCGTAAACTGGCTCACATTAAATTCAACGCCCCCCGATATTTTGTAAAGAACCAGGGAGATATTATATCCCTGGACACAGAGGTAATTGACAATCTCAACAACAAGATCGAATTCAACTTTGTTTCCAAAATCGATCAGAATCCTTCGCTCATCAGCCAGATTGACACGACAGACAGCTTCGAGATAACAGGCAGCGGTTATTCCGAGATAACATTCACTGTTGCCGATAAGTACGAACATGTGAGCAACTTTTTCGTAAGCCCGATACCTTCCAGGCACG
>CBDUZM010000025.1:0-14998 GCA_965371685.1 uncultured Spirochaetaceae bacterium
GGAGATGGACCCGGAAAACTTCTATGCCTTGAACGGATTAGGGCATCTGCATTTTGACTTTAAATCCTACCGGGAAGCCATCGTCTACTGGGAACGTATGCGCTCGAAACAGCCGGACAACATCCGAATACTCACTTCTCTGGGCAACTGCTACAGAAGGCTTAAAGATTTTAAAAAAGGGCTGGATTATTACGAAGAAGCCCGAATGTTGGACGAACGTAATTTCTACGCCCTTTTCGGCCTTGCCGACTGCTACAGGGGCCTGAAAAAATATAAGGAATCGCTGGATTATTGCCAGGCTATTTTAGCATTTGACCCGAAAAACAAAATAATCATCACCCGGGTGGGAGACGCCTACCGGAATATAGGGGAGATAGAACTTTCCGAGGAGTACTACAAGAAAGCTTTAGATATCGAATTCGACCTCTACGCCGTCATCGGTCTGGCTTTAGTCAACAAAACAAAGGGCAATTATCAGAAAGCGATTGAGTATCTATCCCCGCTTCTCGACGAAAACCCGAAGAACCTTCGCGTAACCACGGAAATCACCGACTGTTATGAAAAAGCGGGAGACTTACAGGGAGCAGCGGAAGCTCTGGATCGTTTTATAAAAGCGGGAGGACGGGACGATTGGGTCGATGAAAAAATAAAAAAATTGGAAAAAAAATAGGATGTGCTATATTTAATAATGAAGTTTTAGGTCTATTTAAACAGTTTTCAATTGAATAAGTCCACAAGGACACTGTAAAAGTAATACCAACCCTGTAAAAGTGCTTCAGGCATCCAAAGTTTCTTGAAAATTTTGTTTCCATTAGGAGTGATTGGATGAAAAGGCACCTACTTATCTTCGCAGCAATACTTTTAATCTTGGCCGTGGCCTCGCCGGCTTGGGCTGGTAATAAGTACGGGAAGGTTTCCCGCTGCCCGGGCATCCATATGTCGTATTTCTGCGGCAGGAGCAGGCTGGCGGTAAAATCACTGCGTGCTTACAGGGGACTGTGGATTGCGTATATGCGCAGTCACGCTATCTGTTGTTCAGCCCTTGAAGACGATGGCGCCCCGGGAAAGGAAACCGGGGAAGGCGGCACACAGAAATAGTCAACAATTGGTTCGGCCCGAATCACGGGCTGAACGGTAGGCCTGAAACTTGAGAGATTCTCTTCGGAGAATCTCTTTTTTTATTCTCGTTATTTGATATAATGGGAATCGGAGCAACAGATGAAGCCGGAAAATGGATTATATTTGGTAATCATCCCCCTGATTCTCATCCTCTCTTCTACAGCTTTTCCACAGACCGTTGAAGAGGCTAACAACCTGTTTAACGAAGGTGTCCAGCTCTACAATAAGAGCCGCTTCGATGATGCGCTCCCGAAATTCATCAGGGCGGCTGAAATTTACCTCAAACTCGGTCCGGACGCCTATCTTTACCAGGAATATGCCCTTTCATGGGCAGGCATAAGCTGCCATGTAATGAAGCAATACGACTCTGCTCTGCAATACTACGAAAAGGCCCTTGCTATCGCTGAAAAAATCTCGGCTGCCGACGAAACGGCAAGACTCCTAAGCAGTATTGGTTCGGTCTTCTACACTCTGACGGATTATGAAAAGGCGATCTCATATTTTACCGGGGCAATCTTAATCAATGAAAGATTGGGCAGAACCGATCATCTGGTCTATGACTTTAACAACACGGGGAACGTCTACGAGATGCTGGATCAGCCGTCCCGGGCTATCGAATACTATGAGAGAGCCTTAACCTTGATGGAGGAGGCTGACGATTCGAAGCAGATAATCAATCAACTCGACGGCATGGCTCAGATCTATGAAGCGTTGGGAGAGTTTGACAAAGCCCTGGAGTTCTATGAACAGGCTCTCACCGTGTTTGAACAGACCGGGCAGATCAGAGAGGTTGCGACCGTTCTCAATAACATCGGTGTAGCCTATTACGATGAAAATATATATCAGAAAGCGACGGAGTATCTCACAAAATCCATAAAAAGAAAGGAAGCTATCCGTCTGACCGCCGAGGGCGAGATTCGAAGAGATTATCTTGCCTCCCAGATCAGCACATACAGATGGATCGTGTCTGCTTATGTAAACGACCATAAGCCGGAAGCAGCCTTTGACGCAGCAGAGCTCTCCTCGGCCAAATATCTCGTTGAGCAGATGGGAGAGCGGCTCGATGAAAGGACCTTTCATTTTTCCGGAATAGCCGCTTATCATAAAAAAATCGATCAATCAGGGGCTGTCATCAATTTTATAAATATAGACTGGTATTCCCCCGATGAAACGAGGCCTTCGAAGCTCATCGTGGATGCTGTCGTGGCTTCCGGAGACAGAGTTGACGCTGTGGAAATTGACAAGGAAGATTTCATCCGGAGCGTTAGCATGGATCATAGGAAGGTTTTAGAGCAGACACCTGCTGGTCTCAGGGGTTTCTCCATTACTGTAAATGAAAATGTTCGGGAAGAGGCGCCTGAGCCGTGGGATTTCAGCGGCATTGTAACCACTTACCGTCATCTTCTCTCAAAACCGTATCTCACCCGAAGCGAAGAAGAGACTCTCAATGATTTGAGCCGGAAGCTGTACAACCTCCTTATCTCTCCCATAGAAGAATACATAGAAGGTAAATCCGACCTTTTAATTATTCCGGAAGGTATCCTGGCCTATCTGCCCTTCGAGACGCTCCTAATGCCTGACGGCAGATACCTGATAGAGAAGTACAATATCCGCTATACCCAATCCCTCACAGTCTCCGAGATGATAGAGAGACGTTCAGGACGTTCGAGCGGTGCAGATGGATATCCAATATTAGCCTTCGGAGGGGCTGTTTACGACACACAATCCTATCAGACCGATATGCTGGTATCGGAAAGGCACTTCGATACATTCAAAGAGGAGACCCTCGGTCTGGGAGGATGGACCAACCTTCCCGGAACTCTGACTGAAGTAAAAGCATTGGGAAATATCATCAAAGGCGGTTCTGTCTTCACGGGGTCTGATGTGAACGAGGCTTTTGTTAAGAAGATGTCACGGGAAGGAAAGCTTAAACAGTACAGGATTTTGCACTTCGCCACTCACGGAATTGTGGTTCCCGATTTTCCCGAACTATCCGCTATAGTTCTATCTCTGAATCTTTCTGAGAAAAACGGCGATGACGGATACCTGACGATGGCTGAAATAGTGAATCTCGACTTGAACGCCGAATTCGTAAATCTTTCCGCCTGCGAGACAGGACTCGGCAGCCTATACAGCGGCGAAGGGGTTGTAGGCCTTACCCAGGCTTTTCTCGTGGCGGGCGAGTCTACAATGCAATTCATGATAGGACTTTACAAACTCGTTCAAGACCGGGGATTAAGCTACCATAAAGCCATGTCTGAGATGAAGCGAAACTTTATTAAGGAGGGTAAGTTCAGCCGACCTTTTTTCTGGGCCCCCTTCGTGTATTACGGAAACTGACCGGCGTCCGGATACAAACACACCTTTGCTGATCCCGGCAATAATCATTTCATCCCTGCTTCCAGTAACCTTTCTCGCCGGCATATTTCTTTTCCATACGCTCGGCGATCTCAGTCCTGCCGGTATTACGGTAATAATCCAGGTATTCCCGAATCCGTCCTCTGGTGTGGAACGGGCCGCCTTCATCGATGGATTTCATCATAGGATCCTCCTTGATGTCCGCCTTTGCCATCTGTTCGTCGATCCAGCGCATCAGGAGAGCGAGTCCACGGTCCGTGAGCTCCGGCCTGGCGCCGGCCAGATTCACCAGCTCGTGAGGGTCGTTCTTACGATCGAAAAGCATGATATCCGGTAAATCCTTCAGGCCGTCCATGTAGGTTTTTATGAGTATGTGATCGCCGAAGATGACTCCCCGCTGACAGGACCAGCAGCCCTGGCTTACAACAAGATATTCCCTGCCCCCCTCTCTACCGGTCAGGAAGGAGTCTTTGAAACTTACCGCGTCCCACTTTCCGGGAATTTCCAGTCCGAGCATCTCAACGAGGGTGGCAGCCACATCGAACTGGTAGTGCAGTGCATTGTCCACCTCCGGCTGCGTATCCGATCCGGTCCTGCCGGATCCGTCGTTATCGGATTTGGCGCCTCTCGGCCACTTCACGATCATGGGAACATGACAGGTGATCAGGTCCGCAGTCTGGTGGTCGCCGTATACACCCAGCTCCCCCTGATTCTCTCCGTGATCGGAAGTTACTACAACGACAGTGTCATCATATATTCCCAGCGTTTCGAGCTTCTCCAGGAGCCTTCCCGCCGCATCGTCGGCGAAACGAATCCCCGTGTCGTAGCCGTCGATCCACTTCCTGTAGTCCTCGAGGTTGCGAATCGATTCAACCCCGCGTGTGCGGGTTTGTTTTTTACCGAGGTCGCGAAGAAGCGTTTCCGCCGAATGGGTGCCGTAAGTCTGCCGGTGACGGTCAATCATCTCCCCGGTGACCCAGTCTGCTATGGGCTCACCTTCAAAAGGATTGCCGAACTCCTCTGGCGCCCGGTACGGTGTGTGAGGATCCCAGATATTAAAGTGAAGGAACCAGTTATCGTCTCTTCCCTTCCGTTCGAGGAAATCCAGACCGTGATCCACTACTTCAGTGGCTATCTCCAATCCGCCCTTTCCGCAGTCATAGACTTCGTTGAAACCGGCGAGGAAGTGCCAGCTGTTGTGACGTCCGGCAAAAGAGCTGACGGTAGCCGTATAAATACCCGCAGCCTGGAGCACCTGCATCCACTTCCAATACGGGGGAGTATTCCTGAAGCCGCGGCCCGGGCCTTCGGGCCAGGGATCGGCATACGTGCCTCCATGGTTCACCACACCAGTATGGAAACCGAAACGCCCGCACTGCAGGGCGGTCCGGGACGGAAGACAGGGAGCATCCGACACGAAAACATTGTTGAAACGTACGCCATCGCGGGCAACACGATCTATGTTCGGCGAGGTGCTGCGATGGTAGCCATAACAGCCCAGGTGGTCGGGTCTCATGGTATCGATGTCGATCCAAAGTATTCTCATAGTTTATACTCCAAAAATTCCGGCACAATTTCTGCGGTAACCCGTCGGAGCTCAGCCATTTCACAATCCATAATCGGCTGGTGCGGTTTGCGTGTGCGCCGGTTGCCGGGCAGCCAACCTGCCATCTCTACAAAAGCCTTGTCTAGAGCCGGGTCCATATATCCTTTTTCAATAAGCGGAGCTACAGCATTTTTACGCCATCTGACAAGACGCTTCATTATCAACACAGCTTCTGAATAGCGCTTGTCTGTGCATAATTTGTAATAATCCTTTAAAAAAACAGGATTCATCATAAACCATGAAGTATACATACCCCTGCAGCCAAGCTGGTGCGCTAAAGGGAAAAAAATCTCACCGACGAAATGATTGATCTCCGGCGCCTCTGTAATAAGATCAATGAAATCTCCAAATGGAAGACCGGCTTTAGATCCGATTAAAGTCGGGATCTGCGGGAGCACCCTGATATAATCATCTGCAAAAAAGAGCTTTTTGGTACGTTCGATATTGTAATGGATGATTGCAATATCCGGAACCGCTTCATATACATCTATCAGGAATTGATCATAATCCTCGCGGCGCATTTGCATCCAGGAAGGAAAACATATCTGGACTGCACCTGCTCCATTGTCCCGGGCATACCGTACACGTTTTATAGTATCCCGGCTATTGAACCAGTTAGCGCCAATCTGGACAGGAATCCTGCCGCGAGTTTCAGCAAGAAAAGCATCCTGAATTCTTTTCCATTCTTCATAATCCATTGCATAGTATTCGCCGGTAGAGCCGGTCGTGTACAATCCGTTTGCACCGGCTTCTATCAGTGCCGCAACTTCGTCTCTAAACACCTTCTCGTCAAAACAATAGTCTTTGTCCCATTCTGTTGGAACTGATACCCACATTCCCTCAAGCTGCTCTTTCGATAGCATTTATCTCTCCTTGTAACAATAAAAACGCAGGCTAATCACCGCCTTGAAAAGATAAACCCCTGAGGTAATCCTTCATAAGCGGCCAGAGTCGGGTATACTTTTCGTAGAGCTCCCCGTACCGGGAATGCATGACAAGATCCGGTTCAAAGGATTTTTCCAACCTGACCATAGCCTTTACCCCTTCCTCCACACTGGAAAAAACTCCGCTACCCTTCCCCGCCATGATGGCGGCGCCGAGAGAGCCCGCTTCGGTGACAGCGGGTCTTACAAAAGGTATGCCCATGATGTCACTGCTCAACTGTACCCACCGGTCCGACTTGCTCCCTCCCCCTACAACATGGAAGTTATCTATCTCTATCATTGTCCCCGGAAGCGATTCAACACATTCCCTGAAATAGAAGGTCGCTCCCTGGAGCAGTCCTTTGAGGATTTCTCCCCTCGTTGTTGCCGTCTTCAGGCCGGTAATAACACCGCTGGAGTCTGAGATAAAGTGCGGCGGGCCGGTCGGAGAAAAGTGCGGGAGAACCATGACACTGCCCGGCGCCTCCGGCATCTCGGAGATGAGTTCTTCGTAAATATCCCTACCCTCATTCTCTGCCCTCGTCTTATCCGCGCCGGCAAAGGTATCTCGGAACCATTTAAATAACGAACCACCCTCGTTGTAGATAAAGCTTACGTACCTGCCCGGCACGGCATGATGCTCCGTATTCAGACCCTGAGCCAACATAATCCGCGGGTCCTGCATTTGGCTGAATACGGGCACAATGCAGATGACCGTTCCCATGCCGTACATCGCCTTTCCATCTTCAATCACACCGCAGCCCAGGGCATTGGCACACTGATCATGAGCCCCGGAGACTATCGGCATTCCGCGCGGGAGCGAAAGCTCTTCGGCTGCAGATGCAGACAGCTCACCGATCCGGGTGCCCGGAGGAACAGGCATGGGAAGTTTTGTAAGATCAAATTCAGCAGCCCGGGCCACCTCTTCCGACCACTCTTCCCTCTTCAGGTCGAAGAGAAGCGTTCGATTTGCCAGAGAATAATCCACCACGGGCTCGCAGCCCAGCATGAACGAAACGAAGCTTCCCCAGAGAAGGAACTTATAAGTTTCCGAATAAAGCTGGGCTCTGTGTTCCTTCAGCCACATCAGCTTGGGCAGCCCGAAGCCATTACCTATAGTGTTGCCGTTGAGTCTGTAAAAGGTTCCGGGATCGAATGAATCGCGCAGAGTATCGAGATACTCTTCCCCCCGGATGTCGAACATTAAAATGGAAGAGCCCAAAATACGGCGGTCCCTGGAAACAGGCACAACCGCTTCACCAAGGGAAGAAACCGCCATTGCCCTGACAGGGCCGCACCCAGGACCGTTTTGCCCCGAAGATCCTTCGTAGGCTGCCTGCTTGATCGTCTCTTTTATCAGATTCCAGACGGCTCCGCTGTCGAGCTCCGCCCATCCGGGCTTTTCGACTCTGATATCGTACTCCCGGTAAGCCGAGGAAAGAAGCATCCCGGACTCTGAGAAGACAGCCGCCTTGCAGCCGGTTGTTCCGACATCAATTCCCAGCAGGCTCATAGTCAACCCTCCTCAGCATTGATAAGGTCCGCCGAACCTTCTATCTCCAGCTCGTCGGTTACCAGATCGACTACCGTACGATAAACTCTTTCTCCAGCCTTCTCCTCGGAATCTTTGAGTCCGTTTTCATAAGCCTGTCGAACGACTGTCCCGATATTGAGCTTGGCGACTCCGTTTTTAAACGCCTCCAGCAGGTACTGCTTCCTTATTCCCGACCCACCGTGGAGCACCAGCGGCCTGTTGACCGTTTCACTGAGCAGCTTGACGCGCTCTACATTCAACCGCGCCTCCACCTTTTTTTTATCGCGAGCAGCGAGGGAAATCTGTCCGTGAATATTTCCGACAGCCACCGAGAGCCAGTCCACCCCGGTTCCTTCGACAAACCGCTTCGCTTCTACGGGATCGGTGAATCCCATGCCCGATTTGAACAGCTCTTCATAGGGGGGCATGGGACCGTCTTCGTGGCCCAGGACAGCTCCCAGCTCCGCTTCTACGGGAATTCCTCTTGCGTGTGCCATGTCCGCGACCCGTTTCGCGGCAGTGATATTATCTTCAAGAGAAAGGCGGGATCCGTCCACCATGACGGACTGATATCCAAGATCGAGAGCTTCGGCGATGACGGCTTCATAGTCTACACGCATATTGTCTTCATCTATCACCGGCACATGGTCTAAATGGATGCGTGTTACGAAATCGACCTTGAGCTTCTGATAGAGCTCATAAATCGCCTTTGAGCTTCCGGCGCCGAATTTTTCCCACTCGAGGCGGGCTACGGTGATAAGACCGAAGCAGCGGGTATCTGCAAGCGCCTGTATAACAGGCGCCATTACCGGAAGGTATGGAATATTGAACGCGGGGATCACGACACCTTTTTTCCAGGCGGCGCGCATAAGCTCGTTGGTTGATTTCATATCATTCTCCTCTCACAATACCTGAAAACCTGTAAAAACCGCTCCCTACATCCATCAGCACATACCGGTCTCCCGTTTCCACGCTCGTAAGCCCGTCAACAAGCATATCTCTGTCCCGGACGCGTGCCTGTCCCTCCCGCCACACAACCTTGCCGCCTTCCCTTATCTGCGAAATACCTCCCTTGAGCGGAAAGTAAACCTCTGCGCTGCATCCGAACGGCACCGAGACGGTAAGAGCGATGCCTTTATCTATCCTTTCCCAGGCAGTAAAAACCTCTCCTGCAACAGTTTCGACACGGGCGCTGCAGTGGAATAAACGGTCGGGAATATGCGGCTTTACTCTTATCTTCTTCCAGCCCGGAAGGAGCGGCGACAAACCGGCCAGATCGCGGTAGAACCAGGCATCCACGCTTCCCAGCATGATGTGGTTCTGGGAATTCATGCCATCGCCGTGCAGTTTCTCCCACCTTTCCCAGACAGTCGTGGCGCCTTCCCTTATCATGTATCCAAAGCCGGGATAACTCTTCTGAGTGGCCACGGCAAAGGCTGCGTCTACGTGACCGAATTCAGTCAGCACATCGAACAGGTACCTGGTTCCGATTATGCCGGTATCCAGGTGCATATCAAATGTCTTCTCGACCGATTCTAAAAGCAGGTCGAAGCCCTTCGCTCTTTGCTCCTCAGGCGCCATATCGAGGTAAAGGGGAAGCGTCTGCGAGGTTTGCCCCGCGCTTTTATCGATGGGGCTCATCCGGGTGGTGGCGTACTGTGCCCCGTTTAAAAAATACTTGTTAAAAGCGTCCTTTATCTTCCCGGCGGATTCGCTGTATCGGATCCTGTCTTTCTCCTCCCCCAAAACTTCAGCGATCTTCGACATGTGGAGCACATCGTGATAGTAGTACCATGTCGAAGTCAGCTCCACGGGAGTCTTTTTGGGCATGGTGCTAGCAGGCGGACACCAGTCACCGTACTTTCCCAAAGTTTTTAAGATATGATCTTCCGCTTTCGAATCGAGAAAAGATATATATTTCTTAAGGCCTTCATAATTTTCGGCAAGCACTCCGCTGTCGCCGTAAAAGAGGTAGTGGTACCAGGCAATCGTAATATATGCGGTACCCCACGCAGGGTCTGCAGGATAACAGGGCCAGTAGGCAGGCACCACATCGGGGATACTGCCGTCATCTTTCTGTGATTCGCGGATATCCGTGAGAAATTTTCTGTAAGCCAGTGCCGCATCGAAGTTATACATGGCTTCTTCCACAACAAGCTGCGCATCTCCCATCCATCCCATACGCTCATCCCGCTGGGGGCAGTCTGTTGGAATACTCATGAAATTCGAAAGCTGTCCCCAAAGGGTAATTTGATGGATCCGGTTGACCAACTGATCGGAACAGTGGAAGCTGCCGACAGGTTTCATATCCGTATGAAAAAAAACACCGGCTGCGTCGTCCGGGGTAGGAGCTCCCGAAAAACCGGTGACTTCAACATACCTGAAGCCGTGATAGGTGAAGTGGGGTTCAAAAGTCTCTCTGCCATGACCGGACAGGATAAAGGTATCGGCGGCCTCGGCCTTTCTGTTGATCGAGATGTTTAGCCTCCCATCATCGAAAACAACTTCGGAATGCCTGAGCCGGATACTGGTCCCTTCGGGCCCATCCGCCGAAAACCGCACCCAGCCTGTAAAAACCTGGCCGAAATCGTAGATGAAAACTCCTGGCTCTGGACTGTAGAGCTCCACCGGTCTAAGCTCCCTGGAACAGCGAATGGGAGGTATACGCTGCGACCGTAGGGAAGGTCCCTGAACCACCTCTGCGTCTTCCCACCCGGAGGAATTGAAACCGGGCTGATCCCATCCCGTCATCTCAAGCCTGGCATCGTAGACCTCTCCAAAGAAGATACCGTTTTCGCGGATTGGGCCGTGGGAGCTCTTCCACTCTGAATTCGTTGAGACCAGCTCTTTAGTTCCATCCTCATATTCAATAAGGAGCTGGAGGATCGCCTTCGGTTTTCCATAGCCGTAAACGCCGATGTGGCGCCCATTGCCCAGTATGATTCCGACCGCATTGCCGCCGCTGTTTAGATATCCGGTTACATCGTAGGCGGAATAGAGAGCCGATAAAGAGTAATCCGTCTGGGCCGGATCGAGAAGATGATCGCCTATGCGGCATCCGTTTATACGGAGCTCACAGCACCCCAACCCCGAGACATAAGCGCGGGCCCGTTTCAAAGGCTTTTCGGAAACCATGAAATCTTTTCGCAGGTAAAAAGCCAGATACTGATCGGAAATCGCCCCGGAAGAACCCTCCGGTACTTTCTGCCGGGCTAATTCAGGAGAAAAAGTCTCGCCTTTTCTCCGGGTAATCCAATCGGCCCGCCAGTCTGAAGCATCGAGGGCGGCGGTCTCAAAGCAGGCAGGTTCGCTGTCCGCACTTTCCCGGTCGTCCTCGTCCCATATTTTTACCCGCCAAAAGTAACGACTGAAACTGTCGAGTTTCTTACCGGAGTAGGTACAGGAGAGGACATCCGATTCAACTTTCCCGCTGTCCCAAACATCGTCTTCTCCGTCGGATACAACAATACGGTAGGCCTTCTGCATCTGCCCCCGCTTCGATCCTGCCGCATTCCACGACAGGAGTGGATCGCTTTTATCTATACCCAGAGGCGCAGCGCTGTAATCGCATTTAAAATTCGTAGGTAAAATTGTTTCCACTATCTCAGTCCTCCATATTTATCAGCTTATATCGTGGTTTACAGATTAACGCGAATAGAAAAAAAAATCTACAGTTTATTATTCTTTGTAGGTATGTGAGCTATCAATTCCGCTACAAAATCCACCTCGCATCAATCAAGGTAGATCAGCGTTAGCGCAGCGATTCTGAGGTTTCCTGGAGCAGGTTTCGCAGCGTCTCCAGATCTGAAGTGGGAAGCTCACAGGCAAATCCCTGGCATACGTACGCTGTCGCCCTGCCGTCCAAAGCAGTGTAGCTCTCTATATACGGTACCATTTCGGAGAGAGCCGCAGAATCATGGCTGGTATCCTTTCGGATGACCACTTTGTTGGGAAGGTAGACAGTTCTGATGACATCCAGCATTGCCTGGGTGTCCTTATCCTCCTCCCTCCCTACCACCACAATTTCATAGGAAGGACCTAACAGAAGAAGTCCTCCCGTCAAGAAGTATGTGTGTGCCGATGGGTACCTGGAAAGCAGCTGCGAGAAAACGCTGCCCGTTCGATGTGCCATTTCTTCCCACTTGCTGTCCGCAGTAATTCGGCTGGCCATGGTAAGAGCTTGCAGAGCGACGGAGTTGCCTGAAGGAAGGGCGCCGTCTATGCTTTCCTTACGGCGTCCCAGAAGTTTCTCACCATCGTCAGGAGTGAAGTAAAACCCTCCCTCTTCATGGTCCCAGAAATATTCCACCATGAGGTCCAGAAGGGACAGCGCTTCCTGAAGATATCGTGATTCAAAGGTTGTCTGATACAGCTCCAGCAATCCCAGGGAAAAAAAGGAATAATCCGCCAAATTTGCCTGCAGTGCAGCCTCGCCCTCCCGGTAACGGTGGAAAAGCCGACCGTCGGAATCCCGCATCCGACTCAGGACGAAATCCGCGGCTCCCGAAGCAGCTTCTGTAAAGCTCCCCTCATCCAGTATCCGACCGCCTTTTGCCAGGGCGGCGATCATCAATCCGTTCCAATCGGTCAGAACCTTGTCGTCTTTTAGAGGGTGAATCCTCCGTTCCCTGGCAGCGAAGAGCACAGAACGAGCCTTTGACCACAGGGCTGTTTGAGAATCCTCCATCCGTTCCATTAGGTAAAATATGTTGGCGCCGTTCCGGATGCCGGTTGCTTCAACTGCGTAGTTGCCTTCTTCTGCGACGTTGAAGCTATCTACTACGGCAGGCGCCAGGGGACCCAGAGCTTCATCGATTTCACTTTTACTCCACAAGTAAAATTTCCCCTCCACCCCTTCACTGTCGGCATCTTCTGCAGAATGGAAGGCTCCATCTATACCCTTAAGGTCCCGGAGCACATAGGTGAAAATTTCCCGAGCGGTTTCGGTGTATTCTTCTTTACCGGTGGCGGCATGGGCTTCCAGGTACGCCATGGAGAGCATGGCCTGGTCGTACAACATCTTTTCGAAATGCGGCACCAGCCACTCCCTATCGGTGGAATAGCGATGGAAACCAAATCCCACGTGGTCGTATATCCCTCCGAGCCGCATGGCCTGCAAGGTGTGCTCTGCTATGGCCAGGGCACGGGTCTCTCCCGTTCTCTCCCAGTATCGAATCAGGAAAATCAGGTTGTGAGCTGCCGGGAATTTGGGAGCCTTACCAAAACCACCGTGAACTTGGTCGTATGAATCGGCAAGATCATGGAAGGCGGTATCCAGGTGATCGGAAGAAAGGGGTTCGCCCGGGGAACTCTGTTCTCCCGTTTCCTGCAGGATCCGAACAATGGACTCGGCAGAATCCTCGATTTCTTCTCGTTTGTTCAACCACAAATCCTGGACCCGGGGAATGAGATCCATCATGCCCAGCATTCCCTGCCGGCTGGATTTCGGGATATATGTGGCGGCGAAAAAAGGCTTCTTCTCCGGTGTCATGATGATTGTAAGAGGCCATCCGCCACGGCCTGTCATGAGCTGCGCCACAGTCATGTAGGTCGTATCTATGTCCGGCCGTTCCTCTCGATCTACCTTGATGGACACGAAAACCTCGTTCATGAGACTGGCCACCTCTTCATCTTCAAAGGACTCCCTCTCCATTACATGGCACCAATGGCAGGTGGAGTATCCGATAGAGAGAAACACCGGCTTGTCTTCTTCCCGGGCTTTGTCAAAGGCTGCATCACCCCATGGGTACCAGTCCACGGGATTGTGGGCGTGCTGGAGGAGATACGGACTTTTCTCATTAATCAGATGGTTTGATCCGGCAGTCTCGCCGTGTATGTCCTGTTCTCCCATGACACTCTCACTTTCGCAGCCTAAAGACAGCAGCAGAATCAAGAATACAAATAAGAAAATCGGTCGCTGCCGAGTTTGGGCTGTAATCATGACTCTCAGAACCTGCTTAATCTGCTAAATCTGCTGAATTATTAGTTGATTCTGTCGTTTGTAAATATACTATCTTTTAAACTAATAGTTAAGTGTTTTGATCATGTTTGATCCAATTACTGCTGCTATCAAAGCCCTGTTTTCGAGTTAGCGAAACTGGGACAGTATTTTCTTTGGCACTGGCTTCGGAAACATCCTGAAGAAAGATTTACAGACGCTATACGAGAAAGGGTTGACCTGTACTGGGAAACCGATTGTCATGCCGTTGATGTAGACCTGGCATCCCGCGATTTTTCAAGGCCTGACTGGATAAAAAATGAAAGCATGCTTGCTGAAATACTGCGTAAAACCAGCGAGTTGGCACGGGGCACAATCTGAAAGTTTTGTCAGGCAGGGCGGGGCAAATCCTGCGAAAAACTGAGTTGCGGCAATCGCTTACGATCCTGCAGCACCATTCGTTGCGGTAAGCACTTTGAGTTCCCGCGGCTGCAGGGGAAGCGTTGGTGTCCCTTCACTGACAGCAATCGACGTACCATCCAGGGAGTAAACAACTATGTGCAGTCCCTCACTCAGCCCCAGGGCGCCCCACTTGATACTCAGCGGGAAAACTACTGAATGGTCCGTGATATTGAGAATAGGAATTCCGATCCCATCTGACGCGATATACGTTTTGGCCAGTATGCCTTGAGGAACAGCCAGGCCCTTTTCATCGACAAAAGTACCATAAACAAGATAGTTCTTGAGCTTTTTTCTCAGCTGCGAAAGCTTGAGAATAAACCCTCCGAATTCAGGATACTCCCCGATGCTTCCGGAACCAAGCTCGATGACAACGTCCAGGAGAATCCCGAACACGAAGGCTCTGGCGGCTTCATCGAACTGGTTTTCCTGGACAGTTGTTGTGAAGAGAGCTTCAGGGAAGGTGTAACGTATCACTTCGGGATGACGGCGTAGACTGTTGTGACCCCAGTGTATGTCCACCCAGGGGATGGACTGCTCGCTCAGACCCTCGCAATGAAGAATTGAACCAGGATTTACCGTTGCCATAGCCTCTCTGGTAGCTCGAAATATCTCGGTTATTCCCCGAGGTGCTTCGTCAGGCACAGTGTGGCTGTGGTTGTTAGCGTAACAGGGGTAAAATTCAAAATCCCCAATGTGATCAAGATGAACTGCTGTAGCACCGAAGCGACGGAGGAACACCCTGGCATTCCTGGCCACGAGATCCTTCCAACCTGATGAGTAGCACATCAAAATAAAAGGCTCTTCCCGAATCCAGTGATTTGTGTCGTAGAGATTCCAGGTCCAGTCCTTGCGGATAAGACATCTCAAACCCAGTCTCCTCTCCCTCCTGCCAGCTTCTCATCGTCCCCTGTTGCGCCGTATTGTCAATGTGGTGGCCGTCCCAGTCCGGCAGCGGAAGTACCAGGCGAAAGATCCTCGCTGAGATTTTGTCACTGACAAAATCTCTCCCTGTGCTCTTGCTGAAGAGTGATCTCACGCTTCCATCGGAACCTACAGTG
>CBDUZM010000026.1:0-14782 GCA_965371685.1 uncultured Spirochaetaceae bacterium
GAATCCTGCGCGATTGACTCCCATATCGGTGGGGGATTTATAAAAGGCCGGTTTATTTGTAATTTTTTCCACGATCCGCCTGAGTATGGGGAAGACCTCCATGTCCCGGTTATAATTGACGGAATGGGTATTGTAAGCTTCCAGATGAAAGTGATCTATCTGATTGAAATCTTTGATGTCCGCCGTAGCGGCTTCGTAGGCGATATTGACCGGATGTTTAAGGGGAAGGTTCCAGATGGGGAAGGTTTCGAATTTAGCATAACCCGATTCTCTGTTTCGCCTGTAATCGTGGTAAAGCTGGGACAGACACGTAGCCAGCTTTCCGCTGTTCGGACCCGGACCGGTTACCACAACTATGGGATTCTCCGTCTCTATATACTCGTTCGCTCCATATCCGTTTTCGCTGACCACGGTTTCCACATCGGTTGGATATCCCTTCGTGTACCTGTGAGTGTAAACCCTGATGTTTCTCCGTTCCAGCTTGTTCTTGAATAACTTTGCCGCCGGCTGATTTTCGAAGCGGGTAATAACCACGGCCAGTACATTAATCCCCCATTCACCAAGATCGTCTATGAGCTTGAGTGCGTCGGCATCGTAGGTAATGCCGAAATCCGCCCTGATTTTCTTTCGCTCAATGTCCCCCGCGAAGATGCAGAGCAGAAAATCCGCTTTATCTTTTATCTTCTGCAGGAGCCGCATCTTTACATTTGGATCGAATCCGGGAAGAACCCGGGCGGCATGATAGTCGAAGAGGAGCTTTCCGCCGAATTCGAGATAAAGCTTGTTGTTGAAACGTGTTACCCGCTCGAGAATGGCCGTACTCTGCTCATCTAAATATTTTTCATTGTCGAAACCGGTTTCCTGCGTCATAAGTCATCTTTCTCCGATATTTTTATTTTTCAATTCTGAGAAACTCATCTCTCGCAAAAGCCGGAAGAGGGATGGAGCGGTCTCCCGTTATAAGCTCGAGCCGATCATTCTCCGATGTAATGCCGCCGATAACCGCGGCGGAAATTCCTTCCTTATTCAGAAGACTGCAGGCTTTCCCGGCTGTATCCGGATCGGCTGTGAAGAGCATGGCGCCGGAGCTCAGCAGGCCGAGGGGGTCCAGATTCCATTCCCGGCAGAGCAGTTCCGTTTCTTCTTTAATAAGAATTTTTTCCCGATAAATTCTGACACCCACTCCGGAGCGGTAAGCCATTTCACGTATTCCTGTCGCCACTCCACCTTCGGTGGGATCATGGGCGGAGCTGACCGGCAGGCTGCGGATAATACGTCCTTCGGCTGTAATGGCGATCCCGGGCCGGTGAAGCCAGCTCAGAACGGTTTCGTATCTCCTGTCACCGAGAATTCGTTTTGCTTCATCGCGGAATTCCCTGGCTATGAGAGTGCTCCCCTCCAGTCCGGCCCATTTGGTCATGACCAGAGCGTCCCCGGGGCGTGCTCCATCCGAACCGGTAGCTCTCCCCGGCAGAAAACCGACAACCTGAGCCGAAACAACCGTGCGGGTCACTGCCGAAGTTACTTCGGTATGACCTCCTACCCAGAGTATGCCGGTCTCCTCGGAAGCTCTTTTTATTTCGCGGAAGAGTGATGAAAGACCGGCCTTTGTAGCGCCCGGCGGGAGTAGGATTGTTGTCGTAAGATAGCGGGGCTCACCGCCCATGGCTACTACATCGTTGCAGTTGACGGCAACGGCATATATACCCAGATTCTCCTCGGTAAAGGTGATAGGATCGGCTGTTATAACGAGGTTTCGGTCACCGCGCACGACGGCGGCATCTTCACCCAGGGCGGCGCCGACCAGGACGGCTTCGTCCGTCGATGTGAAACCGAGAAGGGGCTCTAAAAATTCCGGCAGGAGCTTTCCCCCGGGCAGTATCTCCTCCTTCATACTTTTCCTCCGAGGATCGATCCTGTCACAGAAAAGTCAAAGTTTCAAGCAAGGGCGGATGCGATTTTGAAAAGTAGATAGGATCCAACTGAATATCCTAAAAGAATTTCACGCAGAGATCTCAAAGGATGCAGAGACTATTTACTCGAATAACCAATACAATTACTTTACGGTTTCTGAAATGATTTTTAGATACTCAGCCGGGCTTACCACTCTGATGTTTCGATATTTTTTCAGGCTTAGTAGGTGAGTATCGCCCGAAATGATGTAGTTGGCACTTACTTCTATCGCACATTCTAGAATCCTGTTGTCATCGGCATCTTCTTGAATCTCACGTACGTGAGATAGCGGCTTGATTAAATGACCGATGGCATTCAACTCTGAGAGGATGGCTTGAATTACTTCCGCTTGAAAGCTGAATTTAGGTCTCTGCAATACTCCTTTGAGTTCATCCAGAATATTCTCGGAAAAAAACAGCTTCGGTTCTCCATTAAGAATTGCTTCCAGAATTTTCCGGGGATTTCCTCCAAAGACTATTGCAGAAATTAAAACGTTTGTATCCAGGACAACTTTCATCTTTCCCTCTTATCCTCGCGGTAACTACTTATTTCTTTGGATATGTCCTCTTCTGTGATATTCCATCTTTTAGCCTGCCTTTCGGAGAATGCGAAAATTTGGTTCCACCTTCTTTTACGGTCGATATAGCTTCTAGCCGCCTGACGAATTAGTTCGGATCGAGATCGGGATTCTTCACGAGCAACTTCGTCTATCTGCTTGAGCAGTTCGTCATTAAAAGAAATATTGACAGTACTGGATTTCATCTTGCCACCCCCAATGGATCTAATATATATACAAAGTTTGTATATTGTCAAGGGAGATAATATTTCCTTCCTTCCAGTTAGCTATTTGGCTAAATACTTGGCCTATTAGCGTGAGTATCCAGCTTTTTCTTGATGGGTCGAACAACGCGAATCAGGCGCAGTTGTAAGCCGTCGCCTGCGTCCGGCTTGTTATCTCCTATTCCATTCTTCTTCGCAGATCGTTTTTGCTTGAGTATACCTTCTGTCCTCTCGAATCGCCGCAACACTCAGCCAGTCTGATCGGCGACTCGTTGAACTGGACTTTGAGTCCAAGCACGTCATCACCGAAATCTGGCTCGCGAAACCACGTGGCTACTGAAAGCTTCTTGATGGGCGTATTACCTTTGGCAATGAAATCACGGAACTGAGAGACACCCCAACGGACGTCTGCCTCAGACAGGAGACGATTGTCTGCATGCCCAAGCCAGCAGTGCCGGCAACGGTTCGGACACCCCCTCATGTCGAAAGCTACGCAGACCTGTTCTCTGTCAATCTTCGGCATCAGATTCTCGCTTCATCATTTCTAGTGAACCGATATTAACCAGAGAACCTTGCATGGTCCGATTCAGATACAGCGTGCTTTATCGGATGAATGGTCTCGAGATTTTCCGACAAGTCATCCCTCCGGTTCCGAATGTCAATTTCATTTTGAATGTTCAGCCAAAACCGTTCAGTTGTTCCAAAGAAGCGAGCGAGCCTGAATGCCATATCGACTGAAATTCCTCTGCGACCGTGAATGATATCAAGGATTGAGCTGGTTGCTACATGGAGCTGTTTCGCGAGGCGATACGGCGTGATATCGAGCGGTTCGAGGAATTCCTGTCGAAGTATATCTCCCACTGTTGGAGTTGGGATTCTATTTGCTGATCGGGCATCGTTAAAGTTTGCCATTTCGGTTGCCTCTTCTAATGATAGTCTTCGATTCCAACATCATAGGCGTTACCATCCCCAAAACGGAAACAGATCCGCCACTGTCGGTTGATACGAATTGAGTATTCACCCGAGCGATTACTCTTCAAGCGTTCAAGATGGTTTGACGGCGGACTACGCAGGTCGATTTCTGACTCTGCACCATCCAGAAGCAACAGCTTGTTGAGCGCTCGCGCTTGAATTTCTCGTGGAAACTTATTTGACCATTGTTGGTTATAAATCCGTTGTGTTTCCTTGTCCTTGAAAGATCGAATCACGTTTAAGTATCTGTATTTCCGACATATCTGTCAAGAAGATATGTTAATGTGTCGGTGTTTTTGGTGATACTTCTCCATATTTAGTTCCTATACGTAATCCATGCATCCTGAATGCGGAGCTGCAAGATGCATTTCCCGGGGAAGAAGGTAGATCGGTTTAGATTGATTGCACTGAAGCCAATATCTTCCAGCTTGCGTAATGAGCTGAACATCCGATATCCTTTGAAAAACTTGAAAAGCAAAAGTGGAGTAAAAGTATTATAATAAAGTTATTAGTTATTATAGAGGGGGAACGATATGAGCAGGAAGGCAGCTTTAACAATTTTCATCCTTTTTCTTTTACTCGCCGGGCCGGTCTTCGCTGACCGGGTGAATATCGAAAAGCCGATGACCTACGGTGTAGGTAAAGCGGAGCTGGAGGAGCTGGACACCCTTCTCGACGCGGCGGTCGGGCTGGCCAACGGCATATTCGGCGGCTACTTTGAGGTAGTGCGTAACGGTAAGCGCTTCGACTATTCGGTAAAAATCATGCCGGTTTTTCAGGCAGAGAACTCTCTCATGTCCGTTTCCATGGCTCAGAAACAAAGCGGCGTCGAATCCACCCCATTAACCATCTGGGGAAAAATCGATCGGAAGCAAGCCCGGTACCTTTCAAATGTAATATTCTATCTTTGGAGCTCCTTCAACGGTTACATGACTGACGGGATGGTCGAGGCGCCGGCCTTCGTCGCCGAGCTTCCTACAGGCTCTATAGCGCAATCCCTTCTCGAGAATCCCGGAATGGTGCTCATGCCTTTTGGATCAGCGGTGAAAGCCGACGGTAACTGCATTGTTGCTTTGGGAAGCTTTGCAGCCGAACTCGATCCGTATTTCCGTGTTGCAGGTCAGTATGGAAAGAGCCTGCTCGATAAGGGAAGCTATACCTCCGCCGGCGGCGTGGCTGTAACACCTGCAGGCACTGTTTTCTTGAAACCGAGCACCGGGAGAGACCTGTACTACCTTCCGGCGGGTATCGAGATGCCGATAAAGTGGCGCGCCGGCATAGACATGTCCGTGGCAGCCTTTACCGGGCTTCCCGACGGGAGCGTCGTGTTCCTGGATCCCGTCAAGAAGCAGGCAATACGCCTGATCGGCCGTAAAAAAGCAGCTGTAAACCTTTTCACTTCTCCTTACTCATATGTATATTCGCTGGCGCCGGGACCGGAAGGAAATATCTGGCTGTATGACTCTGTTGAAAAGCGTATACGAATCCACACGGTTGAAGGCGAATTGATCGATTCGGTTGTGCCGGTGGTGGATCAGGCGGCGAATCTCAATCCGCTGTCCCTGGCCGTTTTCAACGACGGCCGCTTCATTCTATACAGCAATACCGCCTCCGGCGGCGAAATGTACTGTTTTCGCCGGGACGGCACTCCCCTCTGGAAAATTGACGCTATCCCGGGTCCCATACCGGATCCGCTGCCATTAAACGGAAAAATTTCCGTCGATTCCAACACGGGACTGATTTACCTTACGGATATGCTGGGCTACCGGATAATCCAGCTCCTGGATACGGACTATGCACGGAAGAACGGGCTGCACGATGAATATATCGATACGATTGTTGCCTTGAATGAAAGACTGGCGCAGGATGAAGACGACACGGAGGCTGTAGAAAAAATGGCTGAGCTGTACGAGTCGCTCGGCGCTTTCGAAATGGCCTCGCTCCAGTGGGAACGAATACTGGAAATCGATCCCTTCAACGCCAAAGCCCGGGAGAGTCTTGACTCCCTTGAGATAAGCCTGTTGACGGTAAAAGCGGATAATATGCACGGCCGGACCATGGAGCTGCTCGAGACCCTCGGTCCTGAATCAGCCCGGACGGTCTACACTCAGACCATTCAGCTTTACGAGAGAATCTTGAGCATGAATCCGGATGATAAGATACGAAATGCCATGGGGGAGCTCAAACGCCGGTTTCAGGATAAGACAGAGCCGTCCGCTCCCAGGAAGCCGCTCACCATTGTCAGGGCCGAGGTGGATAATCTCTTCCCGTCGCTTATGCACTACTATCGTGACCATCCTATCGGGACGGTTACAGTCAAGAATACCCTCGAAGGGACCGCCGAGTACCTTAAAGCCGGTTTCAGAATCAAGAAATATATGGATTTCCCGGCTGTTACGGATTGGGAAGGTACGCTGGCGCCGGGAAAGGAAGCCATGCTCGATCTCAAGGTTATTTTCAACGATTCCATCTTTGCCCTTCAGGAGGATCTTCCCGTGCAGGCTGAGATTACGGTCTCCTATCAGGTGGGAGGTGTCGAGCAAGTGATTACCAAAGCCGTGCCCCTGACTATCTACAGGAGGACGGCGCTGACGTGGGAAGATACCGGTAAAATCGCATCGTTTATTATGCCCAATGAGGGGATCGTAAACCGCTTCTCCCACAAGGTCGCTTTTACCGAAGGCGTGGAGGAGGATTTCCGTATTGCGGATAATTTTTTTCGCGGTATAAAGATTTGCGATGCTCTCGGGATGTACGATGTGCACTATATCGAGGACCCCGACTCGCCGATCTCCGGTATACTCGGAAAAACCGGTGCAATCGATACAGTAAGGTGTCCGCGGACCACACTTCTGATCCAGTCGGGAGACTGCGACGATACGACAGTCCTCCTGGCGTCTCTTCTCGAATCCTCCGGCATCAAGACGGCCGTGATGACGAGTCCGGGGCATGTCTTTATGGCCATGGATACAGGCGAGCCCGAGGGGAACCGGTGGCTCTTTACAACGGACCGGCTCGAGGCTATTTCACACGAAGGCCGGGTATGGCTTCCAGTTGAAACGACTCTCCTTAAAGAAGGATTTCTTGCCGCATGGACACACGCATCCGGCCTTGTAAAACGCTACTCCGGTAGTATCGAATTCCTGCCTGTCGAGGCTTTAAGAGAGACCTATCCGTCTTTGCCTTTGCCTGAAAGCAGCTTCACCATAGTAGAGCCGCCCGCAGATACCTTGAAATCCCGCTTTCTTACATCAGTTGAAAGCGTGAGCAACGAGCTTTACAGCTCGAACCTTGCAGGGTTAAAGTCGCAGCTGTCCCGGGCATCGGGAAAACAGTCGCTTAGCTTGAGAAATCAGATCGCCGTTCTTCATGCCCGATTCGGCGAGGATAGAGAGGCGGAGAAGGAGTTTAAAAGCATTATACGCTCCGACCCGGATTATCTCTCTTCGTACCTGAACCTGGCCAATCTCAACCTATCGAAAAAAGAAACGGATAAGGCTATTTCCGTGCTCAAAGACGGGCTGAAGATAAAGCCCGACACGGTTTTGTTGAATCTTCTCATAGCCCGGGCCTACCTGTTAAAGAATGAGCAGGATATGGCTTTAAAACACTACGGAATCGTGCAGGAGCGGTCACCGGGAATCGCTGAAAAATACGCCGCACTGTTTGTTCAGCCCGGGGCGGACAGGGATGTGCAGAGAGCCTCCGCCGCCGATGAAGAGCTGCCTTTCATCTGGGATTCGGGGGAGTGAATCGAAGACAGCGCGACCTTGATACTTATTCGTTCTTGATATTAATGGCCGGGAGGAATAAACTGCTGCAGTCGAAGGAGGTATTATGCCGGAATCGAGGGATTTAAGTCGTTTTCCCGTCAGCCAGGGACGGGTAAGGGTCATCGAAATTTTACAGTCTAATTACGCTCATGGAAACCTGGACATGGAGGAGCTTGAACACCGTCTGGAGCTTGCCAACAGCGCCCGCTCTATGGAGGAAATGCTGCCTCTCGTCTCCGATTTGACGGACCTTCCAGTAAAAGAGAGACATGCCGATTCAGCCGGTTCCGTGGCCATCAACAGAGGCAGGGTAAAGGAGAGCAGCACCATGGTCTCGATCCTGTCCGGGCACAGCCGAAAGGGGGCCTGGAAACCGCCTCGCAGGATTAAAATATTTGCATTTCTCGGGGGAGTGGATCTGGACTTCCGCAATGCCCAAATGGCGCCGGGAACTACCGAGATTAGTGTCTACTGCCTGCTGGGAGGTGTTGACATAAAGGTACCCCCCGGCCTGAACGTGGATGTGAGCGGGATTGGTATATTGGGAGGTTTCGAGGACAATACCGAAGGCGAGTTGACGGAAGAGGGTCCTAACCTCGTCGTAGGGGGGGTGGCCCTGTTGGGAGGGTTGGACGTCAAGGTGAAACCCCGAAAAAAATAGAGGGATGAAGACAACGCCCAACGGCATACTGGTCGACCTTGTCAGGTCCATGTCCGGCGTTGAAGCCCAGAACCGGCTGATGGGAATGACTGACCGGGAAATCGCCGTTTCCATGATGTATATGGAGGATACGGATCGGGATTACCTGCTCAATCTGCTTGCCCCGGCAAAAGCCCGGAGGGTGGAGGAGGAAAGACGGATGCACCGCAGGCTGAACATCCGGTACGACCAGTATCTGAAAACCGTTGAGAATGTTATCCGGAAAATGCAGGGGAGGGGAGGCGCCGACAGGTTCCGGAGTTACATACGCCCGAGGAGAGGATAGAGCGGTAAACATGACATACCACCAGACATACCACCAGAGATGCGTTGGAATTATTCAAAATATCCCTCGCGGCAAGGTCGCCACGTACGGGCAGATAGCCGCTCTGGCGGGGAATCCCCGGGGCGCAAGGCAGGTGAGCAGGATACTGCACTCTTCCTCGGAAAAAGAGGGGCTTCCCTGGCACAGGGTGATAAACAGCAAGGGGGGGATATCCCTGGAACAGGGCCGCGGCTACGAGCTTCAAAAAACAATGCTCGAGCAGGAAGGTGTGGAGTTTAATGCAAAGGATCTTATAGATCTTAAAAAATACCGCTGGTAAAGACAACTTCCTCCGCCATAATAATCCTGCCGCAGTCAGAATCGCTTTAAGAGACTAAAACAGCTCGAGCTGTTCAACACTTTTCTTTTTAACAGTGATATCCTCCCTCAGAGGAGAGGGAATCTCAGAGACAAAACGGCTCTGCTCACAATCTGTCCATGCACCGAATTTTTTCCGGCGCGCGCAGGAGGAGATGTAGAGACGGTCCATGGCTCGGGTCATGGCCACGTAAAAGAGGCGTCTTTCCTCTTCCATCTCGCTCTCTTTTCGCAGAAGGGGAGTGACCCCTTCCTCGGCGCCGGCGATAAAGACTATGGGAAATTCGAGGCCCTTGGCGGAGTGAAAGGTAAACAGGCGTACCTTCTCCGTTTTTACTCCGCCTTCACTTTCGAATGGGTTCAAGGCGATCCGTTTTAAAAAACCTTTGAGGTCCGTTCCGAATCCCCGGGCCTCTTCAATCAGCATCTCTCTCTGGAGTCCTGTTTCCGGATCGTCTTCTCTCTCATCCCTCTCGAAGATGCAGACCAGCGCCCGGGCTGTCCCTTCTTTTTCCGCTGTTTTCGATAAAATATTTAGAAAGCCGCAAAAATCCTCCAGTTTCTTCATCTGTTTGTTGTCGAGAAGCGGGCTTAAAGCAGGAAGCGGAAGAAAGCTCCGGTTTTCAAACTTTGAGTCAAAGAGAAGAGTGCCGAAGGGACGGTCTCCCGCCGTCATGTCCGTGCCCAAAACGTATTTCAGTACTTCGTTCACGGCGATGATATCACGGGGATTGGAAATCAATCTCAATATTTGCACGGCATAGGAGAAAGCGGGAAGCAAAGCAATGGAGGAATGCCCGCTTAAGGCCAGGGGTATGCCTGAATTGATGAGAGGTTGGATCAGGTCGTCCCGAACGGCGCGTGTGCGGCATAGAACTGCGATATCGGAAAAAGCGTAAGAACCCATTTCTTTATCCCGCATACTGTCGACGGAAATATGGCTGCTGCCTCCTATAAGCTCCTCGATGGCGCCGGCTATGAAGTGTGCTTCACCCGCAGGGTGATCTATGTTGACCACGGTTATCTTTCCTCCGGCTTTTACCCCTTGCTGGGTCGGGATTCGCTCTCTTTGCTGATTTTGCCCGATGACAGCACCCCCCGCCATGGCTATTAGGTCGCGGCAGCGGTAATTTTTCGACAGAGTGAAGCGTTTAACATGATACTCGCGAGCGAACCTGGAAAAAAGTTTGACGTCGGATCCCCGGAAACCGTAGATGGCCTGGTCCGGATCTCCGATCGCGAATACTGCGCCGGCCGTTTCTGTCGGGGGAAATAGACTGAGGAGAAAACGATACTGTGACAGGTTTATATCCTGAAATTCGTCGACTCCGATAAAGCGGAAGCGTTCCCTTACCTTTTTCAGGAAGGAGGAATCTGAATCAAAGAGGAGGTTAAGACGGGTAACGAGCTCCGAGATGTCCAGGCTCCGTGTTTGTTCAAGAGCCTTCCTGTAATCCGACATCAAAGCGTTAAGGTCGCCTTCGGGCAGAGGATCGGTTCCTTCGAGGATTCTTTCCATCTTCCTCGATGAATTCCGCGCTTGAGTATTACTCATGCCGGGACGGATGAGTTTAATCAGGGATATTCGAGCCCCTTCATCGTATATTTCTCCAATATCCGGATTCCTCTCACTGATCAGCTCAAAGCAGAGGGAATGGAAGGTGGTAATTTTAACGCCTTTACCCGAAGAACGGGGAAAGCCCGGCAAGTGCGGAAGGCCCGGTAATCCACCGGAGTCCAATCTCGCCTTCATCTCTTTGGCGGCTTTGTTTGTAAAGGTTAAAGCGACTATTTCATCGGACCTTGCCCTTCCCTGCAGGATGAGATTCTTTATCCATCCTATGAGGGTACGGGTTTTGCCTGTTCCCGGCCCGGCAGATACAAGAGCCGCTGTACTATTGTAGTTGACAGCCGCCTCCTGCTCCCTGTTGAGCCCGGTCGTCGTCCGGGTTGTCCTGTTGTCCCGGCTTATAGTCTGACGCTTATCGCTGTTTCGAGGTTCCTTCTCCCGGAACAGAGTTGGGTCCTTATCACGATTTATCCTGAGAGAAGCGGCGGGAAGGTCGAAAAGTCTTCCCTGTCCTCTCATGCTCTCCAGCTCCCCTTCCTGAAATACCCGTATTACTCCGAACTCACCGTCGTACCCGGGCTTGGATTGAACTTCTCCTTCCCTCATCCTTCGGATGCTCTCGGCTAAAATCGGACCTTCTTTTCGCTGTATCTCTTCAATAGGGGTGTCCAGAAGAAGAGTGAATTCATCTCCTGAGCTGTTGAGGATGTCCCTGTATCCGGAGAGAACTCTCTTACTCGCAGATCCGACCCCAAGAATTTCCGAGAGAAGTTCGGGCAGCGGTATCAGGTAACGGAAACCGGCGGCTTCGGCTGGTTTAAAGCCTGCAGGACGGTCGGCAAGCTCCATTATCCTGTTCATGACTCCTACAGTCAGACGGCCTCCACAGGCGGGGCATATTCCCTTAACCGCAGCTGTTTCTTCAGGATTCAGGCGGATATGGCACTTTCGATGTCCATCCAGGTGATATTTACCCTCCTCAGGATAGAACTCCATTGTTCCCATGAATCCCTTTCTCGTCTTGAGAGCCTCGAACAGGGCGGGATAGCTGAGTTCGGTATCGAAGAGGTCGGCTTCCCTTCCCAGCTTTCCGGGAGAGTGAGCATCCGAGTGCGATACCAGGGTGAAAGGATCGAGGGCACTCCAGCGCCAGTTCATTGGAGGATCGGAGGAAAGCCCTGTTTCCATGGCAAAGATGTGGGGAGTAAGCTCTTCGAAGCACTCCTGAATATCGTCAAAGCCCGATTTGGAACCGAAAAGCGAAAACCAGGGGGTCCATATATGGGCTGGAATGAGGAAAGCGTCGTCGGATGTCTCAAGAAGAACCTCCAGCAGGGATTTGGGATCGAGTCCCAGAATCGGCCGGCCGTCGGAGCGGATATTTCCGAGGACATCCAGGCGGGCATTGATCTTCGCTGCAGTGTCCATGTCCGGGGCGAAGATCAGGCTGTGGACCTTGCGGGTTTTACCTCCCTTCTTGTATATTGAGCTGATCTCGGCGCTGAGGCAGAAACGTACGTCGAAGGCGGGTAGAGTCAGGCCCTCCAGCTCCGAAGGGGGAGGAGGAGAGCTCTTCAGTTTGTAAAGTCCGGGTTCCGCCGCTTCGAGTTTTTCCCTTATTTCCTTGAACCAGCCCGGGTGGGTAAAATCCCCTGTTCCCAGAAGCTGAATACCTTTGACCCGGGCCCACTGGCAATAGCCTTCCAGGTTGGCGAATTTGCTTGTTGCTATGGAAAAACGAGAATGGATATGAAGGTCGGCGATATATTTCATGGTATTAGATCGAACGAGTCGAGTGCCGGAGCCATGTCCGGTCGTCGCCGGAAAGCAGGGGGGAAAGCGTATCCCAAACTCTTCTGTGGTAGCGGTTGAGGAAATTAATCTCCTCCGCTGCCAGCAGCTCTTTTTTAACAAGACTCAGATCTATAGGGCAGAGGGTAAGCGTTTCGAAGCGTAAAAAATCCCTCCCCCGGGAGTGATCCTTTACGACATAGGCCAGGTTTTCCGTGCGGATGCCGTACTTCCCCTCTTCGTAGAAACCGGGTTCCAGGGATATTACCATTTTCTCTTCCAGAGGAACATCCAGGCCTTTTGTCGGTGATATTGCCTGTGGGCCTTCGTGAACGTTTAGATAGGATCCAACTCCATGACCGGTTCCGTGCCCGTAATCCAGGCCGCAATTCCAGAGAGGAAGACGGGCCGGTGTATCCAACTGCACTCCTCTGGTGCCTGTCGGAAAAGCTATTCCGCTCAAAGCTATCAGTCCTTTTAAAACCAGGGTAAAGCGGTCCATCTCTTCTTCGCCGGGAGAACCGAGAGAAACGGTGCGGGTTATATCGGTTGTGCCGTCCAGATATTGGCCGCCTGAATCGATGAGAAAGAGTCCCTCTTCCTTCAGCTTACAGTCCGTTGCCGGGCTGCTCTTGTAGTGTATGATCGCTCCGTGAGCCTTGTACCCGGCCACGGTTGCGAAGCTGGGACCTCGGAAGAGCTTCTGCTCCGAGCGAAAAGCCTCGAGTTTATCGGCGGCAGACATTTCGGTTGTTCCGTCGTGCCTGACGGCTTTCTGCAGCCAGGCGAGGAAACGAACCATGGCTGCTCCGTCTCTTATGTGAGCCTGCACAGCTCCTTTGATTTCTCTCGCATTTTTGACAGCCTTTAACCGGGGTACCGGGCTTTCCCTGTAAAGAACCTTACCGCCGTCTTCAGCAAGAGATGAGACCCTGCGGCTCGATGATTTGGGGTCCAGCCATATCTTTGAACCGCTTCGTCCATAATGCATCAGATGTTTTTCGAATTCGGAATATGGATATATATGAACGTGATTCCCCCAATGGGCCGAGAGAGACGGCCCTGATTTCTCGATGGAAATTTTATCGCCGGCAAACAGATATGCTTTTTCGGGAGAAATCAAGGCATAACCGACTGCCACCGGATTGAACAGTACGTCGTCGCCTCTTATGTTGAAAAGCCAGGCTATGGAGTCCAGTTTGCTGAGGACATGCACCTGAACTCCCTGGTCTGCCATGGCCTGCCTGACCTTCGCCAGTTTCTGCGGAACGTCCTCGCCGGCATATTTTACCGGATGCGGCCGGACAGGACGCTGGGGGAGCTTCGGGCGGTCTTGCCAGAGAGCGTCGATAAGATTTTCTTCGATCCACTCCATCTGAATTCCGCTGACAGCCAGCTCTTTGGTAAGTTTCTCGGTCTCCCCGGCGGTGAGAAGTCCGGGATCGGCGCCTATCCTCCCGCCTTTATGAAGCTCATCCTTGATCCAGCCGATCCAATCGGGTGTTCCGACAACGCCTTCCCTGAACAGGGTAATCCCCGATCCTTTCAGCTCCTGCTCCGCCTGGAGAAAATAACGGGCGTCCGTCCAGAGACCGGCGTGAGCCAAACCGACTACCACGCTGCCGGCGGAGCCGGTGAAACCGCTTATCCATGTGCGTCTCTGCCAGCAGGCCGGCACATATTCGCTCTGGTGGGCGTCTGTGCCGGGTACCAGATAGGCGTCTATCTTCTTCTCCTTCATGAGCCGGCGCAGCGCATCGAGCCTTTTACGTATCATATATCCAAACCTTTCCATGCAATCCGTTCACCCAGAGTATATATTAAGTGACCGCTTCCGGTAAAGTTATTAAACTTGACAACCCATGCCATGGACTACTAAGGTATGAGCATGATGAATACATTAAACCGATCAGAGTACGTTGTGCAAAGATCCGGCGGTCCGGTTCCGACGGGGTGCGATTGGGACACTGGACCCTGGCAGGAAACGGCGCCTTTGACCATTGGCCTTCATATGGGGGATCCGCCTGAGCACAAGCCTCGAACACAGGCTAAGCTGCTGTATGACGATGAATTCGTGCATGTGCGTTTCCGTGTGGAGGACCGCTACATAATCTCCGCTGTCACCGATCATCAGGGACGGGTTTGTAATGACAGTTGTGCGGAGTTCTTTTTCACTCCCGGTGAGGACCTGGAACAGGGATACTTCAATATAGAGCTCAATTGCGGCGGAACCGTGCTTTTCCATCACCAGTTGTTCCGGGACACCAATCCCGTGGATGTAAACACAGAATTGATCTCACACATGGAGATCCGCCATTCCATGCCCGACCGTGTCTACCCGGAGCGGCCCGGCCCTGAGACGTGGACCGCGGGCTACCGCGTTCCCTGGCATGAGCTCGAGGTTTACGCTCCCGTGACTCCTCCCGGTCCTGGTGCGGTATGGAGGGCCAACTTTTATAAGTGCGCGGATTCCAGCTCCCACCCGCACTGGCTGACCTGGTCGCCTGTGGAGAATGAGAAGCCCGATTTCCATCTCAAACAGTACTTCGGCCTGCTGCGATTTGCCTGAACACGCTCTATGAACGCTTCAGAAACCATCT
>CBDUZM010000027.1:0-14507 GCA_965371685.1 uncultured Spirochaetaceae bacterium
TATCTCTTCAGTGCTTTGCTCTTCAAGAACCGGGGCTTCTTCCAGCGAAAGCTCAGGAAGGTCTTCCGGGGTTTCGGTAACCGCGAAATCGTCGCTTCCAATATCAGGAATATCGTCCGTGTCGGAAGGCATGGCGGCCAGCTTAGAAATATCTTCCCCGCCTAGATCGATCTCCTCTTCCAGGGACTCTTCCTCCAGTTCGCTGAGAAGCTGCTCCTCTTCTTCGGTTAAGCTTGCTTCTCCTGTATCTAAATCGACAAGTTCCCCGGAAACATTTTCTTCTCCTGTCTCATCTATCGTTTCCGGCTTTACCTTGACCCAAACACCGTACTGTTCCAATGCCGCATCGTTCGTCGGCGATGTGTTAGCTTTTATGTTATTGTCATTATTGCCCGCCATTTGTATCTCCTGGAAAGAACTACGAGTTATCATTATTATCGGTATGGTATCTTTCCATTTTATCTTAAATTAAATTTAACATCAGCCTGTCTTGCTTGTCAATAAGAAGGGAAAGGTAAAGAAAGGCTTTCAGATAGCCGTTTATCTCAATGATGAGACTTCTGCGTGTAGTATTGTCTTTGTATGCGGGAATGATTTCCGTATTCGTCCTGCTCTTTTTCCTCGGGGATGCCGGAATGGGGAAATACAACGACCTATACCGTTATAAGCAGGCTCTTGAGGAAAATATCCTGGAATTGAAAACAATTAACGTGTCCCTCAACCAGGAGTTCAAAAGCCTGGGAACTGACCCGGAAAAGATAAAATTACTCGCCCGCGAGCTTGGCGACTTTGCAGTGGAGGATAGAGTCATCCGGGTTGAGGGATTTTCTACCAGGGGAAGCTTCTACAAAGTCGGAAAAATTATTTTCCCGTACCGTGAATCGCGCTTTCATCTGCCCCGGATTCTAGGTATCATCATAACCGTTCTCTTCTATATACTTTATAGTCTTATCGGGAGAGCGACACGTCATGATAATAAGCCACGAAGCGCCTGATACCTTCGACGCGGTATCTCGTGTCCTGGCCAAGGGCGGTGTCGTGATTATGAAGTGCGATACGATTTATGGAATAGTGGGAATCAGCCCGGTAAGCCTTCCAAGGATTTCCCGTATTAAAAACAGAGACGAATCCAAGCCTTTTCTCAATCTGATTGGGGATATTTCCTGGTTAAAAAGATTTACTGCCGATCGTCCGCCGGAATTCATCAAATGCTATTGGCCGGGACCTTTGACTTTGATTTTTCATGCAGTCGAAGGGGGCACTATTGCTCTGCGGGTACCTCAGGACACATTTCTGAGACGTCTGATGCAGGTTTTAGACAGACCTCTCGTCTCTACAAGCGTGAACCGCAGCGGAGACCCTCCACAGAACAGAATCGTCCCGATAGTTCAGAATTTTGAAACGGAAGCCGATTTGATTGTGGATGCAGGGGATTTGGAGAAAACTATTCCCTCTACAGTACTGGATCTTACCACAATTCCCTACAGAGTGGTTCGCCAGGGGCAGGTTAATATTCCGAAGCGTCTACTCAACCGAGAAGATCGATGACCCTCTCTCTTTCAAGATAAAAACCAAGGCTTTCTGTTTTTTTAACGTCGGCGACTACCTTTTTCATCAGGGTTGATAGATCGCTGTTTTCTATGATTTGCCTGACAGAAAGCAGGTTCTGGACAGTGGTTTGGCTTTTAGCTATCTCTGTTAGAGCCTGCCTTACACGGTCTTGATATGTTTCAATCAATCCGTCCAGTTGATCCGTCTTTATTCCTGCTGCGATGTCTTCGAGCTCTTTCCTGTGGGGTTCTAATATCTTCTCCTTACCCGAACGGGTAGTCGCGATCAGTTCAGAGAGGAATTTCCCGCCGTTTTGCTTGTTTCCCTCGTCCTCGATCCGCTCACGCAGCTTCTTAAACGCCTCGATGATGAGTTGATTGCGAGAAATGATTCTCTGAGTATGTGTGATTATTTCTTGTTGATTTAAATAGATCTCCCTTTCTGTGCCGGTTTGACGGTACAGAGGCGAATCTTCGCGCCCGGTTCGGAATACGTCGGGCTTTGCATTTGTTTTACCAACGGAAGAATCGTTAGGTGATAGATTTCCTCCTACGACTTTCATGATCCCCTCCCAATAATAAATCTTTCCAGGGGAATACGTTTAAAATCCCCGGAACAGGTAATTATAGGGTTATAAAGCGTATTCTGTCAAATCGGAGATTTTCTTTACACGAGATTTTTTTTTAGCTTTTCTATGTTTCCTCTGTGTGTTATAATTATAAATAAGTAGATGAATTAATATTATTTTTGTGTTATAATCATTCCGCAGAGCATTGGCCGCATTATGCCGATGTTTATTAACAATTACCTAGGAGGGTATACCATGGATATCAAAAGAAAGTTACTTGCCACACTAATTTTGCTGCTTATTATTATTCCGTTGTCTGTCTATGCCCGGGGAAACAAGGAACCGCCTACTATATCGGAAACCTCGGGCCCCCACTATTTTAATCCGTCCGGGGGCGAAGAGCAGAACACGGCGACTCTGGAATTTCAGGTAAAAGTTTACGTGAAAAGCGAAGAAGGTTATATACCTAAATCAAGCATAACAATAGTCGATTCTTCCGGCGCCGCTGTAAAGGAAGTCAAGGAAAAGGGAAAACGGGACATAGGGATTTTCGCTTCCCTCTTTGCGGATTACAAGCAGTTTGAGCAGAAAGGAACACTGACGTGGGACGGAAAGGACCTGGAAGGTAATATAGTCGAGGATGGAACTTACTCTGTAACCCTGATGGTGGCAGCCGCCTCGAACCAGGAGAAGGTTGTGGATCTTGGTGGAGTGTTTATCGTTGATAAAAAGGATCCGGAAACCAGCGTCAGTCTCAGTGAAACCCTCTTTTCTCCCAATAATGACGACGATCAGGACACCCTGGCGATCAGTCAGAATTTGAAAGATACAGGTGGATCGCCCATAGGCGCCTGGACAGGAACAGTTAAAGACAGCGCGAATACTGTCAGGAAAACCTTCAGCGGCACGGACAAATCACCGGAGAATCTGGTGTGGGACGGAAAGGCTGACGACGGCAAGCTTGTGCAGGACGGCGACTTTACTTACCAGCTGGCGGTTACAGATAAAGCCGGGAACAGCTGGCAGTCTTCCACGTATCAGGTTACAGTCGATGCGCGAGACACACCGGTGTGGGTAGACATCGATAACGTCTACTTTTCTCCAAACGGGGACGATTTTAAAGAAGTGGCTACCATGACGGTCGGTGGGGATGTAATTGATGGTGTGAAAAGCTGGATTTTGTCCATTACGGACGAAGCCGGAGCTGTTCAGTGGAAGAAGTCCGGCGCCGGGACCTTACCATCGGAAGACATGGTATTTTACGGGAAGGACCAGAGCGGCGGAATGCTTTCGGACGGTGTTTACACGGCAGCTATAGCCGTAGAGTATGATAAGGGTGACAAGATCAGCGATTCCACGCCTCTTTATATTGATACGGAAAGCCCGGTCCTCAAACCGGTTGTCACAAATCCTGCCTTTTCTCCGAACGGTGACGGCAGACAGGATACAACCGAAGCGGATATGGGAGTTCCCAGCGAGGAGGTTACCTGGACAGGTAAAATTACCGATTCCTCCGGTAAAACGATCCTGGAAACCTCTTCCGATGAGACTACCCGGCTTATCGTGTGGAACGGAAAAGATACTTCCGGAAAGCTGATGGCGGACGGTAAGTACAATATCGATGCCTTATTCCGCGATAGAGCGGGTAATCCTGCAAGCTTCAGCGGTTCGATCATCATCGATACAGTTACACCGGTAGTAGATACCAGTATCGATAAAGCTTTATTTTCGCCGGATGGCGATGGTTTCAAGGATACGTTAACAGTGTCCGTCAGTGCTTCGGAGTCTGTAGACGGACGGGCAAAGATAATTGATCCTTTGGGACGGGACCTGTACACGATTCCGTTTTCCGGGATTGTCTCAGGAAGTGTCGTTGTTGAAGCGGCAAGCACCAAAGAAATGCCCCTGGCGGATGGTAAATACAAGGTCTATGCGGAATTTTGGGATGCCGCCGGGAACTATGTGCTTTCCGATACCTTTGAAGTAATGCGCGATACGAGGCCGACGACTATTGGCCTGTCGGCGCCTGTTGCTTTTTCTCCGAACGGGGACGGCATTCAGGATCGTCTTGACATCAAGCTGGCTGCATCTGTCAGGGACGGAGTAAAAGATTGGGCTGCCGATATCATGGATGCCACCGGGCGAAGCGTTAAATCATTTCCATGGGAAGGAAAAATACCTACCAGCCTGGTGTGGGACGGATATTCGGGTAAAGCAACCGTAGGCTACAATTTTTTGAGCGTAAATGGTGTGTACGAGAAGGGCAACAGGGTCTCCGAAACCTCAGATTCCTTTTCCCTCGATGTTACACCTCCGACGGTCTCGCTCACTATGACGGCCAATCCCTTTGCTCAGACCGAGGAGGGAATCGAAGGCGAAGCTTTTATAACACTGCTTGTTACAGACAACTCCGACATCCAGAGCTGGGAAGTGGATATTTTAGACAAGCGCGGCGAGGTTGTCAGGAGCTACACGGGGTCGGGAGATCCTTCCGATTTAATCGCCTGGAATGGGCAGGCGGAAGGGGGAAAACCGGTCTCAGAGATCACGGAGTTTATTCTGAAAGTCAGCGTTACAGATGCCGCCGGTAACAACAGGCTGTTCCGGGAACCCATGCCTATAGACATACTCGTGCTGAAGAAGGAAGGCAAGCTTTATCTTATGGTTCCGAATATCATTTTCGGCGCCTATCAGCATGCCCTGGATTCGTATAGTACCGAGATGTATGAGAGAAATACGGCAACGGTCAAGCGGGTAGCCGAGATATACAGGAATTATCCTTCCTTTGGCGTACTGTTGGAAGGCCATGCGTTGAATATTTACCGTGGTGACCGGGTGCAGGAGGCGAGGGAGGAGAAGATTCTGCTGCCTCTAACCGAACGAAGGGCGGCGACGGTGAAGCAAGCCCTCTTGAAGCTTGGTCTGGAAGAATCCAGGATAGAGACACAAGCTTTTGGCGGTGTCCACCCCATCGTCGATGTTCATGATGAAGAGGTCCACTGGAAGAACAGGCGGGTCGAATTTATCATGACAAAGTAGGAGTAGTAGAAGGGAATTGATTCTATTAAAGAACCGTTGTTCAAGCAGAATGTCCGGCAGGGAATAAACTGGTTTCTAGAGCTGCTTTTCCCGGGCCGCTGTTTACTGTGCGGTTCTGCTCTTGATTCGTGCTCTGAACCCTTTTATTCTGTTTGCTGCAGCTGTTTAAAGCGGCTTCCGGAACCTACCGGAAGCCGCTGTTTAATTTGCAGCCGGGCTCTTATTTCTGAACACGATACCTGCACTTCCTGCAGGCAGAGAAGCTATCATTTTACTTCCAATCATTCCCTTTTCGAATACAGGGACGAGGTAAAGGACATTATTTACTATTACAAGTTCCGCAATAGAGGAAGGGTGAGCCTTGTTATGGGGGACCTCTTCGCACGGGTTATCCAGGCTGATTACCAGGGCATTCCTGTAGTGCCGGTTCCCCCGCGTCCGGGCAGTAAGAGAAGGCGGGGATGGGATCCAATGGAACGTATATGCGGTTTGCTTCGTCGAAAATATGGCTTCAGGATTGTCGAGTGCCTTAAGAGAACCGATGATATGCCGCAAAAATCACTGGATTTTGAGTCCCGGCTTACCAATCTCCATGGAAAAATCAGGCTCAAACGGCATTTCTCCCCTCTCGAACCGGAGATCCTGATTCTGGACGATATTTTTACAACAGGCGCCACATTGGATGAATGCGCCCGTATCCTCCGTGCCGGCGGGGCCGGGAGGGTCCGAACCCTTACCTTTGCAGTGGATTAAGGAGTCGTATAAAATACTTTCTTTCTGCCGTTGACATTATAATGTCCAGATGTTATTTTATACTTGTCATCTGAATGGTAAGCACAGCAAAGAGTCGATTGTTCGACTCTTTTTTATTGCAATTTTATTTATTCGATAGGGAGATAGTGTTGTCGACCGGGGATCTTGAGGACACGATTAAGGAGGAGATACAACCCATCGTGGAAGGGATGGGATTCTTTCTGGTTGAATTGAAGGTAGGTTTCAACCACAATCTTGTTCATGTTACAGTAGTGGTTTACAGGACGGACGATATGGGAATCAACGATCTTACCGCTCTTACTCGCAATCTTCGTCCGAGGCTGGACCTTATTGACGGGCTGGATAATGTAAGCCTGACAGTTGCATCTCCAGGTATAGACCGTATAATTAAGTCATGGAAGGAGTATTCGATATTTAAAGGGAGAGGTGTTAAAGTTTTGCTTTTAGGAGAGTCGGAATGGTGCGGCGGGACTATAGATGAAGTCGATCAGGAATTCATTACCCTTGCAGGAAGGGACGGTATTGAGAAAATTGATCTCGCTTCTATACGGAAGGCAAGACTCGATCATACAGGAGGATAGTATTTAAATATGTCTAATGAAATGGCTCTTGCGATCAAAATGCTCGTGCAGGAGAGGGGAGTTTCCGAGGATTTAATTCGTAAGACAATAGAGGAATCCCTGCTCGCTGCTTACAAGAAAAAGTATGGCATTGATGAAAATGCCGTGGTTCGCTTCAATGAAGAGGGGACAGAGGTAACGATTTTTGCCCAAAAAAGGATAGTAGATGAGATTGCCGATCCAGTTACCGAGATATCTCTCGAACAGGCGCTGGAGTATAATGAAGAATCAGAAATCGGGGACGAACTCCTGATAGAAATCAATCCGAGGGAATTCGACCGAATTTCCATACAGAGTGCGAAACAGAAAACAAAGCAGACTCTCAGAGAGATACAGAAAGATACCTTGTACTCGGAGTTTAAGGGAAAGATCGGGGAAATGGTCATAGGGTATTATCAGAGAGAGCGTAATGGTACGATTTACGTTGATCTTGGAAAAACAGAAGGAATTTTTCCCAGACGTTTTCAATCACCGAGGGAGACCTATCACACCAATGACAGGATAAAAGCGTTAATTTACGAAGTCAATAAGTCCCCCTCCGGACTTCAAATCGTACTTTCCCGGACTCATACAGACTTTGTAAAGCGGGTATTCGAACTGGAAGTTCCGGAGATTTATGATGGCACCGTGGAAATATTCAAGATTGTAAGAGAACCGGGCTATCGAACGAAGATCGCAGTCTATTCCAACCGGAATGATGTTGATCCGGTAGGCGCCTGCGTCGGCTTAAAAGGTGCGCGTATTCAAGCTGTTGTGCGAGAGTTGGAAGGGGAGAGAATCGATATTCTCAAATACGATCCGGATTCACAGGCCTTCATCAAGAACGCTCTCTCCCCGGCAGAGATTCTACATGTCGTCCTGCTGGACGAGGCGAAGAAACAAGCTCTGGCAGTGGTCGGCGAAAACCAGCTTTCCCTTACCATTGGAAAGCAAGGCCTCAATGTACGCCTTGCCAATAGAATGGTGGATTGGAATATTGATGTCAGGACCGAGGAGCAATTTGCTGAGATGGATATAACGATGGATACCAGACGAGCCGTATCTGCGTTGTTTGGTGAAGTGGAAGAAGAGGAGATTACTAAGATATCAGAGCTTCCCGGTGTTCCTGAGGATGTAGTGCAGATACTCAATAAGAACAATCTTGAACTTCTGGAAGACCTTGTCTCTATGGATCTGGACAGTCTCAAAGCTCTTGATGGTATGGGCGAGGATAACGCCCGTGTTATCCTAAAAGTTATTAAAGAGAACGTTCAAATAGTAGAGGAAGAAGAGGAAGAAGAAGCGGAACAAGCAGAAAAGGAAGAAAAGGAAGAACGGGAAGAGATCGTTCTTGTGGATGAGGCTGAAGAAAATCAGGAAGAGGAAGAGGAAGACGACGAGGAAGAGGAACCGGAAGAAGTTTATGAATGCCCGGAATGCGGAGCAACGATTACACTGGATATGGCAGTGTGTTCAAACTGCGGTGTAGGCTTGTCTTTCGAAGACGAAGAAGACGCCGGGGAAAAATCGGATGAGTCATAATTGAAAGGGTGGTAATGGCTGAAGAACAGGAACCAAAAAAACAGAAAAAGACAACTCTAATTAAGCACAGAAAGCATGAACCGGAAACTGATCAGGGCAAGGTTGCGAAAAAAAAGGTCGTAATAGTAAGAAAGAAATCTTCCAAGGTCAGACCAGTCAAGGTCAAACTAGCGGCAGGCAAAACAGATGAAGGAAAGGTCCCGGCCGAAAAAACTGCGACCGAAAAATCCCCGCGGACCAGATATCTGGGGAGCAGCCCCCGGGAGCCTTCGCCTTTTGATCGGTATGAACCGGGACGCAGACGAAGCCGGGAGGATACTGCTCCCGATCGGGATGCAGCGGGTACTCGTAAGGATCAGGAAACTAAACCGAAAAAAATAGTCCCTGCAAGCGGCGATACATGGGCACGCCCAAAGCGGGATGCTGCCAGGAGTACGAAAAAACCACCTGCCGGAAGAGGGGTTGGAGACCGCACTTCCGTCAAACCAAGAGAAGCTGAGAGTAAATTCAGGGGTCCGGCTAAAAGGAGGCCGGGACCTGCGCAGCCTCCTCCTACTAAGGCCGGGGAAGAGGCCAAGCCCGGCGCCAAGAGGTTTTTTAAGACAAAGAAACGTCCCGCTTATCAGAGGAAGAAAGACGTCAGGAAAAAGGAGAAACTTTTCGATGTTAAAAAGAAAACCGTTCACCGTATTAATCCTGTCCCCAAGGAAATAGCGATCCTTGAAGCTATTACTGTATCGGAACTCGCCAGGAAAATGAATCTTAAAGCTTCCGAGTTGATCGGAAAGCTGATGGAAATGGGCATGATGGTAACGATCAATCAACAGATAGATTCGGAAACAGCCGCTATCCTGGCGGATGAGTACAGCTGCAAGGTAAATGTTGTATCCCTCTACGATGAAACAGTTATCGAAGTGGAAGAGGACAAGGAGGAGGATCTTACGTCTCGCCCGCCGATTGTAACTGTAATGGGGCACGTAGACCACGGTAAAACCAAGCTTCTCGATACCATACGGGCCGCTAAAGTAGTGGAAAGTGAGTCAGGTGGAATCACACAGCACATTGGAGCGTATGCCACCGATGTTTCTCAGGGAAAAATTATCTTTCTCGACACACCGGGTCATGAAGCATTCACAGCCATGCGTGCCAGGGGAGCGAAAATGACGGATATTGTCATTCTCGTGATTGCCGCTGATGACGGCGTTATGCCTCAGACTGTCGAAGCGATAAACCATGCAAAAGAGGCAAATGTGCCCATTATTGTGGCAGTGAACAAAATAGATCTTCCCGATGCAAATCCGGAAAAGGTTAAGCAGCAGCTGGCGGAATATGAGCTTATGCCGGAGGATTGGGGCGGTCATACCCTCTTTGCAGAGATATCCGCCCTTAAAGGAACCGGTATAGACAACCTGCTGGATATCATTCTGCTTCAGGCTGAGATGCTGGAGCTCAAGGCCAACTACAACTGCCGGGCTCAGGGAAGAGTGCTTGAATCTAAAGTCGATATGGGTAGGGGAGCTGTGGCAACGGTGCTCATAGATAAAGGGACCCTAAAAGCGGGTGATTCCTTTATTGCGGGTATCTACCCGGGTAAAATCAGAGCTATATTCAACGATAAGGGGGAGAAAGTAGAAACAGCTACACCTTCGATTCCAGTGGAAATATTGGGATTGACCGGGCTGCCTAATGCCGGGGATCCTTTTCATGTAACCGAGAATGAAAAAGCGGCCCGCCAGATCGGGCTTAAAAGGCAGGAATTAAAAAAGATGGAGAATGCCAGGAATGTTAATAAAATCACTCTTGATAACCTCTATGAGCAGATTCAGCAGGGAAATGTACAGGAGCTGAAGGTTATCATCAAAGGCGATGTGAATGGATCGGTGGAAGCTCTTCAAGGCGCTCTGGAAAAACTGTCAACTGATGAGATCCGACTGGTGGTGATCCACGCCTCAACCGGCGCCATTAACGATAACGATGTGCTATTGGCGGCAGCGTCGAATGCCATTGTCGTGGGTTTCCATGTACGCCCGATGCCCAGTGCCCAGGCACTCGCCGACAGGGAAAAGGTGGATGTTCGGCGTTATACGGTTATTTATGAAGTGGTGGACAGCATCAAGGCTGCGATGGAGGGTCTTCTGGCGCCCGAGTTACGCGAAGAATTAATCGGTGTGGCGGAAGTGAGAGAAACCTTTAAAGTTCCGAAGATGGGTGTGATTGCCGGTTCCTTTGTGAACTCGGGCAAGGTAATACGCGGCGCAAATACCCGCATTATGAGAGATGGGGTCGAGATATATTCCGGCAAAATTTTCTCGCTGAGACGTTTTAAAGACGATGCAAGGGAGGTGGAAAGCGGATTCGAGTGCGGTATAGGTATTGAAAATTACAGCGATTTAAAAACCGGCGATCAATTTGAAATATACCAGGTCAAAGAGTTTATGAAAAAACTCGAAACGGGTAATAAGAATGACGGAAATAAGAAAAAAGAGAGTCGAAAGCCTTCTGCGGGAAAAAATCAGCTCAATGCTGATGAAGGGTGAGATTAAAGATCCACGAATTCGCAGAATGGTGACTGTAACAGAGGTCTCAGTATCAAAGGACTTAAAAGATGCAAAGGTATATATCTCCGTTCTGGGAGAAGAGAAAGTTCAGGATGAAGTCGTGCATGCTCTCCGGCATGCCGCCGGATTTATTCAAAGATTGTTGGGGAAAAGAGTTACTCTGAAATGTACTCCCCGTCTTTCCTTTGTCCTGGATAATTCCCTGGAGAAAGCTTACCGGCTGAACCAGACTCTCAAGGGTCTGATTCCCTGATGAACGATAAGGATGGTTTAATCCTCCTGAACAAAGCGGCTGGCATAACCTCTTTTTCATCTTTAGGATCGATAAAGAAATCGCTGAGCATCGAGAAGGTTGGTCACAGCGGTACACTGGATAAGTTTGCCGAAGGTCTTCTCCTCGTACTAACAGGACGGTTTACCGGGCTGGCGCCCCATTTCAGCTCGTTGGATAAAGAGTATATTGCCGTCCTTCGCTTTGGAGAAGAAACAGATACCCTCGATCCGGAAGGGAAAATTATTCAGACGGCAGAGGCGCCTTCACTGGAGGCAGTGGAAGAAGTATTAAAACATTTTATCGGGCAAATAAGCCAGATTCCACCCGTATATTCTGCCGTACATTATCAGGGAAAGAGGAGCTACCGTCTGGCAAGGGAAGGTTGCGAGCCTAAGCTTCCTTCCCGGCAGGTAACAATACACGGGCTGGAAATAGAGGCGTACAACCCGCCGGAACTGATCTTCACAGTTCGTTGTTCGAAGGGGACCTATGTAAGGTCGCTGGCGCGGGATATAGGTAAAGCGGCTGCTTCCTGCGCTTATCTCACTGCCCTGACCCGGACGGCACAGGGGACTTTCTTATTGACAGATGCAGTCCGGGCGGAAGATTTTCAGCCTGAAAAGCATATGATAGGGGCGGACGTTTTTATGCCAAAACTGCCCGGTCTTCAGACGCGGGTAATCAAACATGAATTCGAAAATCAGGTGCGAAACGGAATCCCCGTAAAGGATTCGGTATTTGCAAGTTTGCCGGTATCGGACGGAAACATTGCTCTTTTTAGCAGATTAAGAGAGCTTCTGGCTGTTGTAAATCGACAGGAAGGACACTATAAGTATCTGAAGGTGTTTGCAGCCGGTAAGCTCGATTGACTTTTTAGGAAATATTATTAGAATACGCACAACAGAGGAACGGTAAGGAGTATTGCATGCCTTTGAACGCAGATGAAAAAGAAAAAATTTTAAAAAAATACGGTAAAAACGATAAAGATACAGGCTCTACGGAAGTACAGATCACTCTTATAACGAGCCGGATTAAAGAACTAACCGAGCATTTCAAAGTTCATAAAAAAGATCATAATTCCAGGAGAAGCCTTATGAAGCTTGTAGGCCGGCGGCGAAGGCTGCTGAAGTACCTTCAGAGGAAAAACCTGGACAGTTATCGAGAAATATTAAAAGAACTCGAACTCAGAAAATAATTTTCTTACACAAAGGACTAAAAATGATACATCAAGTCAAAATAAAAATAAGAGACGATGAGCTGATTCTGGAAACCGGAAAGGTGGCCAAACAGGCCGCCGGCTCGATTTTCGCCCGGTATGGCGGTTCCGTTGTATTAGCTACAGTATGCTCATCTGAGAGAGATGTTGCAGGATTGGATTACATTCCGCTGACTGTTGAATATAACGAGAAATACTATGCGGCAGGTAAAATTCCAGGCGGATTCTTCAAACGGGAAGGTAGACCCCATGAGAAGGAGATCCTCGTATCCAGGCTTATAGACAGGCCGGTTCGTCCGCTGTTTAACAAGAAGCTCGGAAGAGAGATACAGATGGTCCCTACCACTATTGCTACAGACCAGATCAATCCGCCGGACATAATCGGTATGAACGCCTCATATGCGGCGGTGTTTATATCGGACATACCCTTCGACGGGCCTGTTGCCGCGGTCCGTATGGCTGTTTGCGATGGCAAATTTCTGGTAAATCCGACTTTTGAAGAGATTAAAGAAAGCGAGCTGGATATCATCGTTGCAGGCACAAAAACAGGTATTACTATGGTTGAAGGGGGCGGCAGCGAAATCTTAGAGGAAATTATGATTCAGGCTATCGAGGAAGCTCATATTACCATAAAAGAAATATGCGATGGTCAAATCGAGCTGCGCCGGCTCGCAGGTAAAGAAAAAATCGAAGTAGACGACACAGAGGTCTCTTTAGAATTGGGAACGGAGATCCGGGACAAATCCTATCCCCTTCTTGAGAAAGCCTGTTTTGTGAATGGAAAAGAAAATCGCTCGTTAGCCATTAAGGCGGTCAAGCGGGGGGTGCTTGAAGAGTATGCTGATAAAATAGCGGAAGAACAGATTCCTCTGGTAAGTAAGCTTTTCGAAGATATGGAATACGAAATTGTCCGAAAATCCATTCTCGAAAAGGGAGTGCGGACAGATGGGAGAAGCCCGGACGATATTCGACCCATATCCTGTGAGATCGATGTCCTGACTCGAACCCATGGATCCGCACTTTTCACCAGGGGAGAGACCCAGGCACTGGCCGTCGTTACCCTGGGTACTGTCTACGATGAAAAGAAAGTGGACGATATCGAGGGGGACATTCGGAAGAGTTTCATGCTCCACTATAACTTTCCGCCTTTTTCAGTAGGGGAAACAGGACGTCTTGGGACCGGAAGAAGAGAAGTAGGCCACGGGCATCTTGCCGAACGGGCTCTTTCGCAGGTATTGCCTGATAAAGAGGATTTCCCTTATACGATTCGCCTGGTGTCGGAGATTCTCGAATCCAATGGATCTTCATCCATGGCCACGGTTTGCGGCGGAACAATGAGTCTGCTGAATGCGGGTGTGCCGATTAAAAAATCGGTTGCCGGCATCGCGATGGGTTTAATCAAGGAAGGGGATCGTTTCGTGGTTCTCAGCGATATTCTCGGCGAAGAAGATCACCTCGGTGATATGGATTTCAAGGTTACAGGAACCAAGGACGGGATAACAGCTTTTCAAATGGATATCAAGATAGAAGGTGTCGATTCCAACATACTGCAAAGCGCTCTCGAGAAAGCAAAAAAAGGAAGGGAACATATCCTTTCCATCATGAATGAAACTATCGCGGAACCCCGGGAAACTATCTCCGATTTTGCGCCGAAGATAATCAGCATGAAGATTGACGAGGAAAAAATCGGCGCCGTGATAGGTCCGGGCGGCAAGATGATAAAATCCATCAGCGTACAAACCGGCGCCACTATTTCAATCGACGATGATGGCGGCACGACAATCTACTGCAAAGATAAAGACGGCGCGGAAGCGGCGATGAAGACAATCGAAGACATAGTGAAAGAACCTGAGGTTGGTGCGATATATCAGGGTAAAGTAAAGAGAATAATGGAGTTCGGCGCCTTTGTAGAGTTTCTGCCTGGTAAGGAAGGTCTTGTACATATATCCAGAATGTCGCGCCAGCACATCAATTCTGTAAAGGATGTTCTCGAGGAAGGACAGGCTATTCCTGTTAAGCTGATCGAAATAGATCGTCTTGGAAGGATGAATTTAAGCTATATTGATGCTGTTGACCCGTCCGGCGAAACGGAATCGAAAAGCCGGGACAATGATAGAAGAGATACCGGAAGAGACTCTCAACGGGGCAATCGTAATAATTCTTCCAGGGAAGGTGGTTCCGGCTCCAGACGGAGATAGGGTTGGTACGGACATGTGCTCTTGAAAACCATGCTCTCCTTCTGCTGGAAGATGTAAGCTCAACAGATACAGTTTCAATAGGTTTCTGGCTCAAAGCTGGCTCCAGGGACGAGAAAGATGGCGAGAGAGGATTCTCCCATTTCCTGGAGCATATGCTGTTCAAGGGTACGGAGCGGAGAAACGCATTC
>CBDUZM010000028.1:0-14455 GCA_965371685.1 uncultured Spirochaetaceae bacterium
CGATAGTGGAGAATATCAGTATTCTCACCCCCGATGGCTTTATCTCTATGTATCCGGTTTATGTTATCTGGTAACGAAATCTATGGGTGATAGGAGAACCGGGATGGCTGGATTCACGGCGGCATACTGGGATCATATTTTTAAGGAGCTCGAATCTCATCTTGCGGGAAAAGAGCTGCCCGCTGTTTCACGGGTTGCCGAGGTATCGCGGGATCCCTTTAAAGTTTTAGTATCCACCGTCATTTCGCTCAGGACAAAAGATGAGGTAACATCCGGAGCTTCAGAGAGGCTCTTTGCAAGGGCGGCAACCCCCGAAGAGCTCGCTGCTGTAAAGGAGGAAGAGATCGAAAGACTCATCTATCCTGCCGGCTTTTATAGAACCAAGGCGAAAAATTTAAAACAGATAGCCCGTATTCTCTTAAGAGAGTATGGAGGCGGGGTACCGAGTGAAATGGATAAACTGCTCAGTCTGCCGGGGGTGGGAAGAAAGACAGCCAATCTTGTAAGAAATGAGGGTTATGGGCTTCCGGGAATTTGTGTAGATACCCACGTACACCGCATATCCAACCGAGTCGGCTGGGTGTCCACTAAAAATCCTACCGAGACAGAGTACGCTCTCGAAAAGGTACTCCCCGAAAAATATTGGATTCCCATAAACACCCTCCTGGTAGGTTTTGGGAAAAGGGTATGCACTCCGATTTCGCCCTGGTGTTCTGTATGCCCCCTGTACGGGGATTGTTCCCGTTCCGGGGTGGGGAAGCGCCGATAATCCGACAATTACGGTAAACTACGGCAAACACGGGTATTGTACGCTTAATTGAGGATAACCTGTGGATAACTTGTCCGATACGACACAACTGTGCACGGTACGATGTATGTGTATAGCGTTCCCGTACACTGAATACGTCAGGACCGCCGTCTGACCTTATTCTCGGTATAAAGCAGTAATTTTAACAATTCCCCGGCTGCAGTGCTGAATTTGGCTCTTTTTGCGATGTATAAGGTATAATTTTGCTATTGTTGAAAGTATATGTCTTTCCATTGAAGGCGCCGGAAGTGTTAATTCAGCCGGGAAACATACTTTCCGATGGGATTAACAGGGGATTCGCTCGTAAGGTTCTTTTTTTATGTTTTTTTTTCTTGTGGGAAAGCTGTTAGTAAAGTTGTGAAAAAATACAGCAACTCCTTTTATCTTAGAGAGTTATTGATATCATTACCTTTTTGTTTTATACATTTGTTTATACACCGGGTTGAGTAAAAGTATTGATTTTACTCGCCGGAATCGTTACTAATGAGTATTACTGATTGGAGGTATTATGCGGTTTTCCAGGTATCTTTTACCCACACTCAAGGAAATCCCGGCAGATGCTGTTGTGCCGTCACATATCCTGATGTTGAGGGCAGGTATGATCCGACGACTCGCTTCAGGTATCTATACCTATCTTCCTCTTGGACTGAGAACAATCAGAAAGATAGAGGCGATCATCCGCCGGGAGATGAATCGATCCGGGGCTCTGGAGCTCCTCATGCCGGCGGTTCAGCCTTCCGAGATCTGGATTGAGAGCGGTCGATGGAGCTACTACGGTCCGGAGCTTCTCAGGTTTCAGGATCGCAGGGAGGGCGATTTCTGTTTTGGTCCCACTCACGAAGAGGTAATAACCCATCTGGCTCGAAACGAGATAAACAGCTACCGGGACCTGCCCATGAACCTCTACCAGATACAGACGAAGTTCAGGGATGAGATAAGGCCGCGTTTCGGTCTGATGAGAGGCAGGGAATTTATTATGAAGGATGCATATTCCTTCGATCTCGATGAGGAAGGAGCTCGTAAATCATACTGGATCATGCACGAGACATACGAACGTATCTTTTCCCGCTGCGGTCTTCGATATAAAGCTGTAGAGGCAGGCACAGGCGCCATCGGAGGCACCCTGTCCCATGAATTTCAGGTACTTGCTCAAACCGGTGAGGATGTAATCCTTTCATGTTCCTCATGCGGCTACGCGGCTAATCAGGAAAAAGCCGACTGCGTACAGATTGACACCCTCAGAACAAACCGTGGATCCAATGCGGCGGAACGGGAACTGTCCCCGCTGGAAGAAGTGGTTACTCCGGATGTAAAGACCATTGAAGAACTCTGTGCTTTTTTAAATGTCCGCCAGGAACAGACATGCAAAACACTCATTTTTCTGGCTGACGGGCGCCCTGTTGTGGTCATGCTGCGGGGGAATCACGAGCTTTCGGAGGCAAAGCTGTCTGCCCTGCTCAAATGCGATGAGCTGATTCTCGGTGACGATGAGACCATACGGAAAATAACGGGATCGCCGACCGGGTTTGCCGGACCGGTAGGACTGTCAGAGGAAGTGGCTGTCTATGCTGATTTCACACTTGAAGGATTCACCTCCGGAGTGGTGGGGGCCAATAAAAAGGATCGGCATCTAATCAACGTGGCGGCGGAAAGAGATTTTCCCGACAGAATAACTTATCACGATCTCCGTATTGCTCTGGAAGGGGAGACATGTCCCCGATGTAAAAAGGGACAATATGAACGGCATCGAGGAATCGAGGTGGGACAGGTATTTTATCTGGGCACTAAATATTCCGAACGGATGAACGCTACAGTGTTGGATGAGAAGGGTCAAACGAAAGTTTTAGCAATGGGCTGCTACGGCATAGGGGTGGGAAGAACCATGGCCGCTGCTATTGAGCAGAATCATGATGATAAGGGTATTATCTGGCCCTTCAGCATCGCGCCATTTCAAGTTTTAATCTGTCCTATAGGCGGGGATGCGGAAATTCAAAAGGTGAGCAATACCCTGTATCAAAGCTTGCTTGACCGCAACATAGAGGTGCTTTTGGATGATCGGGGCGAGAGGCCGGGAGTTATGTTCAACGACGCGGACCTGACGGGCATTCCTCTTCGGGTAACGATCGGCCGGCGTGGGCTGCAAAAGGGGGAGGTCGAGTTAAAACTCCGGGCGGAAAGTGAAACCGTTGGCGTTGGTATTGAGGATGCCCCGTCCCGGATCGAAGAATTAATCAACGAAAAGACGAAATGACTGCAATTTGCTGCAGTTGAGTGTGATATGGTAGAATGATGGACACAATCGTTACACAGTCAGTAACAGGGAGATAGGAACATGGCAGACAAGGTACGCTGGGGAGTAATCGGAGCGGGAGGAATAGCCGCGCGCCGGACAATACCGGAGTTTGTTCGAATGGCGGAAGGTGCGGAGCTCGTGAGCGTTATGGACATCGACGGGGAGAGGGCAGCGGAGGTGGCGCACAGCTTCTCTGTCGGTCATTCCTGCGACACGGAGGAGGAGTTGCTCGGGCAGCAGATCGATGCGGTCTACATCGCTACGCCGCAGAATGTGCATTGCCGGCAGGTCATCCAGGCAGCCGGGGCGGGGAAGCACATCCTGTGCGAGAAACCCATTGCCGTTTCACTGGAAGAGGTGGAGCGTATGGAGAAGGCGGTTGCCGGTGCCGGCGTCAAGTTCATGTTGGGGTTCTGCATGCGCAGCAACGTCTATAACAGGAAGGCGCGGGAGCTCGTGCAGGCCGGTAAACTCGGCCGGATGGTTATGGGAAGGGCGCAGCTCACCTGCTGGTACCCCCCCATTCCCGGCGCGTGGCGCCAGGACAGGTCAATAAGCCATGGAGGTTCTCTTATTGACATGGGAACCCACTGCCTTGACCTGCTGGAGTGGATCATGAATGCCCGGATCGTGGAAGTGATGGGTTTCCAGGACAGGCTTGTACAAGATTATCCTACGGAGATCGAAGACACTTCGACCATTGTAGTCAGGTTCTCCAACGGCGCTCACGGTATTGTGGACAACTACTTCAATCTGCCCGATGCGGCTGCACAGAACAGCCTCGAACTCCACGGGACCAGGGGCTCTATTATAGGGCAGGGAACCATCGGCCAGGATCCTACAGGAAAGATGTTCAGTATTATCCAGCCTCAGGAGACGGGATACAATGCGAACCAGGTCCGCGACGAGGAGGTCAAGCGGGAGGAATACCATTTCGAGGGTGTCGGGCTCTACGGCCAGCAGATCAATGCTCTCTCGAGCTGCATAATCAGCGGCGCCGACGTGCCGGTAGGCCTGGCTGAAGGACGTCACTCTGTAGAGGTGGTGGATGCGATCTACAAAGCGGCGCAGGAGAAGCGAGCGGTACGGGTTGGGGACAGCGCATAAGCGCTCTGCCGAAACACAGAACCAGGGGGAAAAAATGGGAAAGGAAAAAGTCACGGACTTCCGGTATGACAGCGGAGAGGCGCGTATACCTTGGGCTGCCGTGGGGGAGCAGGTAAAGGAACAGGACATCATCCGGATCCTGCAATTCCTCGTGCCTCCGGGCAAGGACAAAAAGCGTTATAAGACCCAGCTCGAGACAGTGGAGCGGGGAATCGAAAAGCTTATCAGTCTGGGTCACTATGCGGGTAAGCTCACTGTGGCTGCGGAGGTGCAGAAGCTTGAGAAGAAGGTCGCCAGGTTCCTGGACGCCAGGTATGTGGTTTTTCTCACGAACTGCACGGCGGGATTCGAGATCGGCTACAAGTATGCCGGTATCGGACCGGGGGATGAGGTTATCGCGCCGGCCATAACCTTCATTGCCACGATTGCCTATCCCCTCAGTGTGGGCGCAAAGGTAGTGCTTGCCGATGTGGATCCGGTGACTCTGAACATGGATCCCGGGGACGTTGAGAGGAAGATTACAAAGAAAACAAAGGTCATAATCCCCGTTCATCTCGGAGGTTACCCGGTGGACATGAACCCCATCATGTCCCTGGCCCGGAAGCACGACATAATCGTTATAGAAGACGCGGCCCATGCCTTCGGCGCCACGTACCATGGAAAAGCGGCGGGCGCCATCGGTCACTTCGGGGCTTTCAGCTTCCATGAAGTGAAGAACATGACATCCCTTGGAGAAGGCGGAATCCTCTGTACTAACCTGAGTGTCGGCAAAGACCTTGGGAAGTGCCGGTTTCTCGGACTCGACATGTCCAGGCAGATCAAGAACTGGCTCTACGATGTAACGGCCGTCAAAGGCAAGGATGCTTTCTTTGCAGCGGGCAACCACTCGGCAACAGAGATCCAGGCCATCTGCCTCTCCTCGCAGATGGGGAGGATCAAGCAGATTATCGCCCGCCGCAAGAGCGCGGCGGAGTACCTGAACAGGCGGCTGTCCAGGGAGGACGGCATCATCACCCCGCTTATGGGCGATGAGAAGGTCCGGAGCACCTACCATCTCTACCTGCTGCAGATCGATCCCGGAATTGTGGGCGGCGACGTACAGGCCCTCAAGAAGAAGCTCGATGCCCGCGGCATTGTGCAGATTCCGCACTTCGCTCCCCTGTATAAGTTCTCAATTATGAAGCAGCTCGGTTACAACACCGGGAAGCTCCAGGACCTATGCCCGAACGCCGAGAGGGCTTTCTCCAGCTCCTTCACCCACCTGCCGCTGTATGACTTCACCCGGGAGCAGCTCGCCTATCTTGCGGACAGCGTCATCGAATCGGTACGGGAGTTGAAGGCGGGGATCTGATCCGGTGTGGCTTAAAACATTGACATATGTCAGGGCATACATTATTATATATGTATGAAGACAATAACTATCAATGTATCCGAGCCTGTCTATCAGGAATTCCGGGAATATGCTTCGCTCCAGGATAGAACAGCTTCGGAGCTGATAAGAGAGGCCATGGAAGATTATCGCCGGAATAAAATAAAATCTCATAAAAGTCTGGCTCAGTTAAAACCATCCTCTGTCGGGACAGTTCTCCGCGAATACCGGGGAGATGAAGACCTTTTAGGGGAACTCCTCGATGATAGGCGTTGATACAACATTCCTGGTGCAGCTTGAGATCGTTGAATCCGAGAATCACACGGCGGCCTGGAATTTCCTTCGGAAGAAAATCCTGGCTAATAAAAGAATCCTTGGTTTATCCGCCCAGGTACTGTCGGAGTTCATTCATATCGTTACCGACAGCAGAAGGTTCAAAAAGCCGTTAAGCATAACTGAGGCGCTGGAAAAAGCGGAATATTGGTGGCAGGCCAGAGAAGTACAACAAATCTATCCTGACTACAAGACATCGCAGTTGTTCTTCGAGTGGATGAAAATATTCAACCTGGGCCGTAAACGTATTCTGGACACCTATCTTGCGGCTACTTATTACTCCCAGGGCATTACAGATATAGTCAGCTCCGATGCCCGCGATTTTAAGGTTTTCGGCTGCTTTACGACGATGGACCCCACAGCATTTCTACCTGGTTAAAGGCGCAATAAGAAGGATGTTCATTTTCAGTCAGGCAGAACGGGCTGCGGGATCTTTCCGCCTCTCTTGATGGCGTAGTATAGAAAAAGCTGCAAGAGCAGTGTGTGAAGGTCCGCTTTGAATGTCCGGAGACGTATATCGAACTCGGCAATAAGAGTGATAAGCGATTGAACCTCTTTTAACGTGTATGATTTGTGGGCATTGATATAGGTCTTTTGGTTCTTTTTGCTTCTTATTTGTAGCCTGGCGAATGTTTCTTCAAGCGAGTAATTCTCTTCCAGAAGCCTTTTCATGTCGAGAAGCTTTCCTACCTGCCAGAGGAAGCCCCCCATCAGAGCCGCGGGTTCCGATTCCTTGGACAGGAGGATCTTGTTAAGAACTTCCTGCGAGGCGGATAAATCTCTCTGGGCAACGCGATCGAACAGTGTGAAGACATTTTCCTCTTTGCTGTGGTATATATACCGGGCAATAGATTCTATCTTCAGTTCGGTATTCGGTCCGAAGAATTGTACCAGCCTCTCGCATTCCTGTGCCAGATCCCTGGTGTTGTTTTCTATCATATCCAACAGAAAGTCGGTAGATTCCTGATCGATACTGATATTTGCTTTATTGAAGTAGGATTTTATCCACCCGAGCTTTCTGCTTTCGTACATCTCCCAGAAGATCTTCTGATTCTGTTCCGGTACAGCGCCGACGATACGTTTGGAGATATCTCTTTTAATGGCGTCCGATAGAAGGAGGAGCGTGGAGTCCGGAGAAGGAGTTTTAAGGTATTCTAAAAGAAGACTCACATCTTCCTTCTTTTTTATCAGTTCCAGATTGGCTATGGTAACCACTTTGTGACGGGAGAAGAGAGACCCGTTTCTAAGGAGCGAAATTATTTCGGCCAGGTTGTATTCGAAAGCGTAAAATTTATGTTTTTCCGGCTCTTCTTTTTCCTTTGATGTAATATCCTTTATTATTTTTTCAATAAATTGGGTTTTATCTCCCTGCTCCGGTCCCAGAAGCAGATAAGCGGATTTCATTTTACGGATATCTCCTGATTAGGCAGCAGAGCTTTCCCAGGATACGGGCGTTTTGTGTGTATATTGGAGGATAAGCCGGGTTTTCAGATTTTAGCTTGATCCGGTTTGTCTCTTTATACACTCTTTTCAAGGTAAATGCGTCTTCCACCATTGCGATTACGATCTCGCCGTTTTCTGCCGTGTCCTTCTGCTGAATCACCGCAATGTCGCCATCGATAATGCCTGCTTCCTTCATGCTGTCACCCTTCACATTGACTGCAAAGTAACTTCCTTTTCCCAGAAAATTTGCCGGCAATTCGATGTTTCCGTCAAAATTTTCCTCTGAGAAAAGGGGCTTCCCCGCAGCCACATCACCCAGGATAGGCACTCTTTTTACGTCTAACGGGGAAGAATGTTGATCGTTAAGAATTACAATCGATCGGGAACGGTTCGAGCCGCACTTGATAACTTTTTTCTTCTCCAGCGCTTTTATGTGATCGTAGCCGCCTTTTACAGAGATACCGAATTTTACGGCAACCTCTCTGATGGTGGGAGGAAAGTTGTTTTCCTTAATAAAGGACCTTATAAAATTGAGGATTTCCTGCTGGCGCCGAGTCAGATTCTTCATTCTACCTTTTCAACTCGATTCCAAACTTTTTTATCTTGCCATGCAGATTGCTTGGATATATGCCTACACTTTGAGCCGTCCGGGCGATATTATAACTGTATTCTTCCAGTTTGGCTATAATGAATTCCCTTTCAAAATCGTCTTTTGCCTCGTTCAACTTCATGTTGCGATATTTTCCCAGCTTCGATCCGGAATCATCGCTTATTTTTTTACCCAGATACTGATTTACAGCTTCAAAAGAAATAATTTCTTCATCAACCATAATATTAACCCGTTCTATGAAGTTTTTCAATTCCCGGATATTTCCCGGCCAATCGTAGCTCTTGAGCTCAGCCATGGCTTCTTCCGACAGTCCCTTCGGTCTGGACGCTCCCTGGCGTTTGTACTTTTTCATGAAGTAGCCTATCAGTTCCTCCATGTCCTCGAGTCTTGCCTTTAAAGGTGGAATGCAGATAGGTATGACGTTCAGGCGAAAGAAAAGGTCTTCCCTGAAACATCCTTCCTTTATCTCTTTTTCAATATCCTTATTGGTAGCCGCGATAATCCGGATATCCACCGAGATGGATTTTTCTCCGCCGATTCTCTCGAATTTCAGCTCCTGGATGGATCTTAAGACTTTCGCCTGGGTGCTGAGAGACATGTCGGCGATCTCGTCGAGGAAGAGGGTCCCGGTATGAGCCAGCTCGAACTTCCCCTTTCTCCGGGCCAGGGCGTTGGTAAACGCTCCTTTCTCATGTCCGAAAAGCTCGCTTTCTATAAGACTCTCAGGTATGGCAGCGCAATTCACCTCGACGAATGGACCGGAGCTTCTTCCGCTCTGTCTGTGTATTTGTCTCGCTACAAGCTCCTTCCCCGTGCCGTTTTCCCCCAGAATCAGGATGCGGCTGTCCGATCCGGCACTTTGACCAATAAGCTCTTTTACCTTCACCATGGGCGGGCTCGATCCGATCATTTCATCCTCAATGAACAGACTCGCTTTAAGGGAGATATTTTCCTTCTTCAGGTCCTTTAGTTTTAGGGAATTTCGCACAACAGTAATGGTTTTTTCCAGGGAGAGAGGTTTCTCGAGGAAATCAAAAGCCCCTATCTTCACCGCCTGTACTGCAAGAGGAACGTTGGCATGTCCGGATATTATGATTACTTCGATGTCGGAGTATTTCTCCTTTATTTTTTTAAGAACATCGATCCCGCCCATATTGGGAAGCCACACGTCCAGAATAACCAGGTCGATGGATTCTGCTGCAATGGTTTCAAGGCCCTGGAATCCGTCTTCAGCGAGAAATACCCGGTAATCTTCATCCTGAAGAACATCTTTCAGGACTGACCGGATACCAGGCTCATCATCAATTACAAGAATACTGCTCATTTATTGCTCCAAAGGCAGGTCGATAAAAAAGGTTGTGCCGCTTCCTTTTTTTGTCTCAAACCAGATATCTCCATTATGGTCGAATATTATACGTTCCACAATGGATAGGCCGAGCCCCGCGCCGCCCTTCTTTGTGGAGAAGTAAGGCTCGAAGATTTTGTCCTGAATGTCTTCATCCATTCCGGTGCCGGTATCGCGCATCTGAATCCTGAAATATTGGTTGCCATTTTTACTGACAAAGTCGGTGATAATGCTGATTTCTCCGCCTACCGGCAAAGCCTGTACTGCTTTTTTTATGAGATTGGCAAAGACATGCCTGATCTGATTGCTGTCTACTTTAACCACTGTATCATTGTTGAGAGAGAGGTAATGAAAGACCACCTTCTGAGACAGATTTCTGTACATGGATATAACCTCTTCAACGAGCCCCTTCATCTCTGTCGGTTCAGGAGATGGATCCGGGAGCTTGGTGAATTCACGGAAGTCGGTAAGCAGCTGATTGAGATTGTCCACCTCGTTGATTATGGCGGAGATCGAAGGTTCGAGAACATCATTCAGGCTTTCGGGATCGGACTGGTACTTTCGCAGGAGCCGCTGAGCGGACAGTTTAATTGGGGTGAGGGGATTTTTTATTTCATGGGCGAGTCTTTGAGCGATCTCTTTCCATGCGGATATCTTTTCCGCCTGAATCAGCTTGTTCCTTGACGTTTCCAATTCGGAAATCATCCGGTTAAAGGAGGCAGCCAGGGTTGACAACTCATCTCTGGTACGGGTAAGTATACGAAAGGAAAAATCTCCTTCGGCAATTCTCCTGGTAGCCTGCTCCAGATTTACGACAGGTTTGATTATTTCGTCTGTCAGCAGAAAGCTGACAAGTATGGCGATAAGAAGGACAGGAAAAGAGAATAGTATATAGAAGAGAGCCAGGGCTGTTCTAAACATATCCCTGAAGCGGAAAAGAGAGGTAAAGAAGGAACGGGTTTCCGTCATCAGGCTGGCATGTTCGTCCAGTGACTTGGGGTAGGTTATTCCCAAGACCACGTGATATTTTTGCCCTTCAATATTCACATTTACCAGCACTTTCAGGATAGACAGGTTCCCAATAACCTGGTGCCGCCGGAGCAGCTCTTTCTGACTTTTTATATCTGCATAATCGGAGGTTCTGCCTTCGGGCCTTCCTTTGTATATTAATTCCTCTCCCCGATTATTGAAGACCTGGAAGAGATTGATTTCCGGGTTGGCGTCCTGAATATTCTGCCATGACTTTTCAGGATTTTCCGTCAAATCCTCAAACAGGTAGGAAAGCAAAGGGCTCCGGCTGAACCGGTTGAGATTAGCATCCTTGTCCTCCCGGTAAGCAAGAGATATTTTAACTCCCCCTTCTAGAGCATCGCCCATCGAGCTGCTGATCCACGAACTGATGACGGAATTGATAAAGGTTACCGACAGAAGGGCCTGAGGAACGATCGATAAAATGGCAATGAAGGAAAAAAAGAGGATAAGCCGGGTCTTGAATCTGGCCCCTGCCTGCCTGACGGCTCTTTCGCGGATGAGCTTTGCTATATTGAAGATTATGACACCCAGAAGAATAACAGGAAAAACGATGGCGACAATGATTACCGTTAAAGTGTTGCCCCCGGTTATATTGTTGATTATTTGCTGGAAGAAAATGAGGATCAGGATGACGAGAAGGATATAAAAGAGTATGAGAATGAGAAGGTTGAGCGGAACGGTGCCGGTTTGCCGGCGAGATTTCAAAATTATTCTCCCTGCAGCGCGACCAGGTTGAGCTCCCGCCATTCTGTACTCGTACCGGTGTTAAAAAACAGATTGATGATATTTAAAGGACCTGTCAATCGGATACGATTCAGTCTTATACGGGCGAGAAGGTAGTACTCTTTTCCTTCTTCCGGCTTGAAATCTTCAATCTTAAAAGCGTCTAAGCGAAAAAAACTATGGAGAAACGCTTCCTCTTCATGGTAGAGGCGCGGTTCTCCGTCGCCGGATTTAATAACATAAGCGTTATTAAACCTGTCCAGGCTGGCTCTGTTGTAAGGATTCTCCTGTATGATAAGCCTGTCACCGAAAAAGGAAAAAAAGCCCCGCACTCTCTCATAGAGACGAAATTGAAAGAAAATTTCAGCTTCCAACCCATCTTCTAAATTGGCAATGACCTCCTCGGTCTGTACTCCATCAAGGTGGGCTGAAATCTCCCAGAACTCCGGATTTTCAACCGCGTAGAAAGAAATATCCTGAGCAACGGCTGTATGGGCAGGAAAGACAAATAAGAAAAACCATACGGTGAATTTCATTCTTCTTCGAATTTGTTTTCGAAAAGCGTTGCCAGAGCTTCGACAGCTTCTTTATCATCGGGCCCATCGGCAATTATCGTTATCTCGCTCTTATAGGTGGCGCCCAGTGTAATAATACCCATTATGGATTTTGCATTGATTTTTTCAGAGTTTTTCTCAAAGAAAATTTCAGAGGAGAATTGGTTTGCCGTTTGTACGAGCAGCGCAGCGGGTCTTGCATGTATTCCGGCTCTGTTTCTTATCGTTACCTTCTGTTCCATCGTGCCTGCCCCTATACATCCAAATTCTTTTCAAAAAACATGGTTTCAGCCCGCTGCCGCTCAAGCCAATTCATTACGTGCTTATTGAATTCCTTTGCGGGATTGTATCCCATCTTTTTAAGCCTCTCGTTCATAGCCGCCACTTCGATGATGACGGGAATATTTCTTCCGGGTTTTATCGGTATGGTCAGGTACGGTATCTTGACGCCCAGAATTTCTGTGGAGTTTTCTCCTGATCCTATCCTATCGTATGCCTTGGACGAATCCCACTCTTCGAGTTCCGCCACCATCTGGACTCTCTTTTCGTCCCTTATAGCGCCGATACCAAAGAGATGGGTGATGTTGATAATTCCGAGCCCGCGGATCTCCATGTGATGACTGGTTATGACACTGGCGCCCTTTCCTAAAAGAAAGTTACCGCTTACACAGCGAACTTCAATAACATCGTCGGCCACCAACCGGTGGCCTCGCTCGATAAGCGCCAGAGCCGCTTCACTCTTTCCCACGCCGCTCGCGCCCTTTATCAGGACTCCTATACCGTACACCTCCACAAAAACTCCATGAATAGTTGTTTGAGGAGCGAATGTGTCGCTCAACACCCGGATGATACGCGTCGAGAGCTCGGAGGAGGAGAGATCCGTCTGCAGGATAGGACATTTATTCCTGTTTGCCAGATCAAGGAAAGCTTTAATGGGTTCGAAGTTGTAAGTAAAGATGCAGCAGGGGAAAGCGTAGCTGAATATCTTCTCCATGTTGTCATAGCTGTTCTCTTTTTCCATTTTTTCCAGATAAGCGTTTTCTCCCCTGCCGAATACCTGGATACGTTTGTAGGCGTATTTATGAAAAAAGCCGGCCAAAGCCAGTCCGGGCCTGTCAATTTCCGGTATCGTTATTTCTCTTGACAACCCGGGACGGCCGGCAATGCACTTTAGATTCAGCGCATCGTGCTCTTTCAAATCCAGCTTTATCAGGTCTAAAACGGTGAATTTTCCCATAAGCCGCTTCCTATGTGTTATGCTCCTGTATTTTCTCTTTTTCCCTGATTACCTTGTTTTCCAGTTTTTCAGCAAGACTGTCAATCGCTTCAAACACATCGTAACTGTCTGCGCTTAGATGTGCGGTGGCGCCCCATCGGAAGTGTATATTGGCTTCGATCTTAAAGCTTCTCTTCTCTTTAGTCAGAGTCAAAACCAGGTCAATAATCATATCCTGGGCAAAATCGATTTTATGAAGCCTCTTGTCGATAAAATCTTTTACATTTGCCGTCACATCGAGATGGATCCCTTTTATTTCGGTGCGCATAAAACCTCCTCGTCATTTTCTTTGAAAGGATGAATCAATATCCAATTCGTTTCTGTATTTGGAAACGGTACGTCTCGCTATGTTTATTCCTCTTTTAGCGAGGATTTCCATTATCCGCATGTCGGTGAGCCGGGCGCCTTCCTCATAGGCAATAATTTCCTTGATAATCTCTTTCACGCTCTGCTTGGAATAGCTGGACCCGGTCGACCCTGGGCCTGTTATGGCATTTGAGAAAAAGTATTTCAGCTGAAAGATTCCCCACTCCGTCTGTATGTATTTACTCGTCGTTATCCTGGAAACCGTAGCTTCGTGCACGCCGATCTCGTTCGCTATATCTTTCAGTGTCAGAGGGTGAAGGTGCTTGGGGCCCTTTCTGAAGAAATCCCGTTGAAACTCTATGATGACCCTGCATGTCTTTAATAAGGTTTCATTTCTCTGGCCGATGCTTCGGATAAACCACTTGGCGTCGTTGATCCTGGACGCCACATACTGATTCAGTTCCTTCTCATTCGTATGATCCTTATCTTTTACCATCTCACGGAAGAAAGGGTCTATTCCTATTACGGGTATCTCTTCATCGTTAAGAATTATAACAAAATCCCCATCCTTCAGCTTGACCCTAACATCGGGGATGACATATTGGGGGGGGGTTGTGGCGAAGTTGCGGCCGGGCATAGGATCGAGAGTTTTTAAAAAATCCAGGATCTTCCGGACTTCCTTTTCCGGCACTTTAAGTTTTTTCGCTACTTGCGGGTACTTCTTTTTTTCCAGAAGCTCGAGATGCTTCTCCACCGCTTCATAACTGTGTGGGTAAGGATGGGGGTGGATGCGAATCTGAGCCAGCAGAGATTCCCGGTAATTATTCGTGCACGTGCCGGGCGGATCGAAGCCCTGTATCAATTCAATGGCTTTGGAGAGAAGGTGTTTTTCCTCCTCCGTAACAAGAGTTTGCGGGTCTTCTCTGTGAAATCCGTTTTCATCCAGGTTCCTTATGAGGAGCTCGCCCACTTTAAAGAGGGAGGAGTCAATGGGCTGTATTCTCAGCTGCCATAGGAGATGTTCCTGAAGGGATTCGGGCCGGCTGAGAGCCCCTTCCATGAACTGTCTTTTAGCATCGCTTGCCTCTTTACCCCTTTTGCCGGTAAAGCCGGGATCGGAAGTTTCTTCAAAAACGCTGTACTCTTCCGAATCGGTTTGTGCCATATTGTCAAGGGACAGCTCGGAGTTGTCTTTTATTACTTCAAGGGCGGGATTTCTTTCCAATTCTTCGTGAATTTTAAGCCGCAGGTCCTGA
>CBDUZM010000029.1:0-14350 GCA_965371685.1 uncultured Spirochaetaceae bacterium
AATAAAGACGCCCATCGAAAGGGACAGGCCAAGATCCGACAGAGGCCTGAAGTTTACGGCGCCATCCACCTCTGTCCCCATGTAGAGGGAATTCGAAGCCGGGTCGATCCACCCCTCTAATCGTTCGCCCGTGCTTGACCTGAAAAAGGTCATTACTTTCAGCTGGGTCTGCAAATCAGTTGAATCACGGCGGGAAAAAGGTTTTAGCGAGTAGCTTAACTCGAAAAGGAAGAGGTTGCCTATCCGGGGAGAGAAAACCAGGCCGAAAATCGGACTGGTGATGGGAACGAAAACTGTAGCTGAACCCGCAGAATTACCTTCTATGAAAGAGGTATAATCTCTGTCACCGCTCGAAAATAGCCCCCTCAGGCCTATCGTGGTGAACAGAGCCTGCTCACTGTAGTATCGTATTCCGCCACCGCCCAACAAGGAGAATATCGGCTTGTACTGGTATGAAGAACCTGTAGGCGAAGCCGCGTCGCTTACGTAGGAGAGTGTCCGGCCTGTGCTGAGGTAGGCAAAGGTGTCGTAGTACAGGGAAGCGGTGATCGGACCGGAAAGACCTAATCCGAAATACCGGGTATCCAGCCTGCCTCCGGCAGCACCGCTTGCCGGAACCTGGTCCACTTCACCTTCAGGAATAACATCGATGCCTTCCCTCAGATCTTTCTGGAAAAGGAAGGTAAGATTCAGGCTCTGCCTGGACCAGAGGTCGGGAAAGTATATATTGACACCTCCGATCATTCTTGGAGGCGCGAATACATCCTCAGCATCCGCAAAATCCGCCGCGGACATGATGATCGACGAGCCCGGCGCAAAAAGCAATCCGGTATAGGCCAGATAGCCGGTAAGCGCCGCGGCAGGGAGATTATGATTGACGAGAATTCCATCTGCGGTATGGCGAAGAACATGCCCGGTAAAATCGGAAAACAACATTCTTCCGATGGAATAGCCTAATTGCGGCAGGACATCGAAAGACAATTCTATAGCGTCCAGGTTGAAGAAAAAGTACCGCTGCAGCGAGAAGGTGTAGCTTCCCTCTATATAGATGTCTATCTCTTCCCCGAGGCCTGCTCCGAACCAGAGTGAAAGTTTGTCCGCCTGGGAAACGGATGCTGCATCCGTATAGTACAGGATAGTGGAGTTTTCGATTACGCCGCCGAAATCGTAACCGCTCAGCGGGAAGACTATAAAGACTAATGCGGCGAGAAGTATAAAAAGCTTTCCTTTCATGACTGTTCCTCCATCCTATTCAGGACTCTCTCCAGAATTCGTAAAACTTCCTCTCCGGATAGAGTTCGATAGGCGAGGACTTCACCCTTTATCAGCCCCAGGAAAGCAAGCTCGCGGCAGGCATACCGCGGTCCGGGGAAGAGGCCGTACATCAGCCCGCCCCTTATCTCAAAAGCCTTCATTATTATAAAGGAATACTCTCCCAGGCTGATAGCCTCCTCCTGACTTTTCATTTCCATTCCCCAATCCTGCATTCTAAGAAAATTCAACGCGACCGGAATGGACATTTCCTCTGGAATAATTTCGGCTGCAGTCAACACCAGGTAAACAGTGCTGCCGAAGGAAGCCTCATCCTCTTCCAGAAACTCGTCGAGAAGCCGGTTGGACTGAGCCGTTAGATTCATGCCGATCAGGAGGAAGATCACGGTTAGAAGCGACCGTGTTCTCATTGTTTTTCTCCTTTTAATTATTAACATTATCAGTATACTACACTATATACCACACTCTGGGAAGGACAACCATGAAACGAAAGATCGGATTTGACATGCTCATCCCCGTGATCGCCGCCTCTGTCTTTATACTGCTCAATTTGCTGCCTTTCTTTCAGAACACCGAGCACAGGTTGTATGACCTGCTCCTCCGCATCAAGCCTTCCGTACCGGAAGAAAAGGCGATCCTCTTCCTCGATATCGACGATGAAGCTATAGAACAGGTCGGGATGTTCCCATGGAGCCGGGATATTATGGCGGAAGGCCTGATCCTGATGAAAGAATTCGAAGCTGCCTACGCCGTTTTCGATATCGAATACACCGAAAAAAGCCCGCTCGGAGTGAATGCAGCCGCCCTGAATGAGGAAATCCCCGAGAGCTTCATTACCGAGTTTTCAACGATAAATCAGAATATATCGGATCTCTTCCAGGCCCTGCAGGCTAAGCAGATTTCCTTAAAGGATGCCGGCAATTTTGTAGACGACCTTATGGAAATTACACTCGTGTCGAGAGACATTCTGCTGGACAGAGTTCAGTATATTGCAAGAGACAACGACACTTTCTTCGGACAGGCCGCCGACCTGTTCGGAAAAGCCTACTTCACGGTCAATATGCTGTCGGAGGCTGAAGATGCAGTTCCCGGGCAGCTTAAGAATTACACGTATAAAGAAATTGCGCTTAAAAACATCCGGGTTGAGCCGGGCTTCCCCTTCAAGGTTCCGGACATCCGGCCTGCCATCTATCCGATTTTAAAAGGAGGAAATGGCGCCGGTTTTCCCAACATCGTCATCGATAACGATGGCGTACAACGGAGAATCGATTTGATTATTGAATCCCGGGGGAAATATTTTGCCCAATTATCATTCGCCGCCCTTCTCGACTGGTTGGGTAATCCTGCAGTATCAGTCAGCAGAACAGCTGTTAAGTTAAAAGACGCCTCCTTTCCTGACGGAACGAATAAAGATATCGTCATTCCGTTAACTGAAGATAGAAGGCTGCTGATAAACTGGCTTGATAAAGAATACCCGGACAGCTTCCGTCACATGAGCTTCTATGCACTTGTTCAACATAAGCTGCTCGAGCAGAATTTGATCCGGAGATTGAAGATCATGGAGGAGGCGGGATACCTATCTTACCACCAGGGGGATTTCGAACTGCTCGAACCTTACCGTTATGCTGTGAGCATAAAGGATGAGCTCCTTGCAGGCGGAGAAGCCGGGTTAATAAAAGAGTACCGGCAGGCAAGGGAGATTTTCTTCTCGGAACTCGGTAAATTTTTTACGGGCAGCGCCGAAGAGACTCTAATCGGTCAGATCGATACACTCCTTGCTTCTGAAGAGGTGCCCGAAGAAAGAAAACAGAACTACCGGGAAATAAGGAAAGAAGTTCCCGAGGTTTTTAGCGCCGCCGGACAGACCTACAGGGACCTTTCGAAAACCCGCTCCAGGCTTAAAGAATCACTGCCTGGATCCTTTTGTATAATAGGTTGGATCGGAACCTCCACCACCGATATCGGTGTAAACCCCTTCGAGAAAGAGTATATGAACGTTGGGACGCATGCCTCCCTGGTCAATACTATCCTGTCCGGCATGTTCCTCGATGACCTGCCCTGGTGGTATGCCGCAGTACTCTCCCTGGTTTTCTGCCTGGTTATTACAGTCATAATCCGTAATCTTAGACCCCTTCCGTCAATTCTCATCGGCGCCGGATTCCTGCTTATGCTTGCCGTAGGCGGTGTAGTTTTTTTCCTTTTAACCGGTATTTACCTGAACCTTCTCACCCCGCTGCTCAGCGTGTTTGTTTCGCTGCTGTCGCTGATACTGTTCAAATTTCTCATATTGGAGAAAGAGAAGAGTTTCCTGAGGAATGCGTTCTCTCACTACCTTTCTACGGATGTCATCAACGAGCTTATCTCAGATCCCGAGAAGCTGAACCTGGGCGGAGAGAAGAAGCACCTGACCGCAATTTTCACCGATGTTCGCGGGTTTTCCAGCATCTCTGAATCCCTCGATCCGACTGATTTAGTCAAATTACTCAACGCCTACCTCACAAAGATGAGCAACATCATACTGGACCAGAAAGGCACAATAGATAAATACGAGGGTGACGCGATTATCTCCTTCTTTGGAGCGCCTGTAGCATTCAGCGATCATGCAGCCAGGGCTTGTCTGTCTGCCGTCAGGATGAAAAAGATGGAAAAACGTCTGAATGAGCATTTCCTGACCGAGAAGCTCAGTCCAACCCCCCTTGTAACACGTATCGGAATTAACACAGGTGAAATGGTAGTCGGCAATATGGGAACAAGCCAGAAAATGGACTACACCATTATGGGGAACTCTGTTAATCTTGCCGCCCGGCTGGAGGGAGTTAATAAACAGTATGGAACATGGACCTTGATCAGTGAAAATACTCACCGCGAATGCGGGACTGATTTTACTGTCAGGAAACTGGACCGGGTTCGTGTAGTCGGTATACAAACCCCCGTCCGCCTGTACGAATTGGTCGATGAGAAAAATCAAACTCCTGAAGACATAAAAGAGGCTATGGAGGTGTTTCACCAGGGCCTGGAGCAATATGAGTCGCAAAACTGGAACAAAGCCGATGAGCTATTTCAACAGGTACAGAAGATAATTCCTTCAGACGGCCCTGCCGAGGTATATATCAAGCGCTGCAAGACGTATAAACGAAAAGCGCCCCCCGCTTCCTGGGACGGGGTATTTAACCTTACCGTCAAGTAAACTTCAGTTATTGACTTCCCGTGCCGTTAGAGTTAGACTTCGCATCGTGGTAAAAAAAATAATCAGTGGAATTCAACAGGTAGGAGTCGGTATACCTGATTTACAGAAGGCTTTCACGTGGTACCGAAAAATCTTCGGTATGGACATCGTCATATTCGAGGATGCCGGCGTAGCCAATCTTATGGAGTCCTACACCGGAGGCACACCCCAGGAAAGGCATGCCATTCTTGCATTGAATCTTCAAGGCGGCAGCGCTCTGGAAGTATGGCAGTTCAGTAAAAGAAAACCTGCGGCGCCTGACTTTGACATTAAGATAGGTGACCTGGGCATTTTTATCGTAAAAATAAAAACCTACAATGTAGCCAGTTGTTATTCCGCTTTTAAAGAAAACGGAGTTACGCTATTCGGAGAACCCATGCGGGATCCTATTGAGGGCCTTACCTTCTTTGTCAAGGACCCCTTCGGTCAGATCTTTCAGGTTGTAAAGGGTCAGGATTGGTTTACCAGGGGCAGGCACATCACCGGGGGTGTGGCAGGATGTATGATTGGAGTATCCGATATTGAAAAGGCCCGCAGCCTTTACAGCGACATTCTCGGGTACGACACGGTTCTTTATGACGAGACCAGATATTTCGATGACCTGAACCTTCTTCCCGGCGGAAAAGACAAAGTCAGGCGAGTGCTTCTCGGCCACAGGGACAGGAGAATCGGCAGCTTCAGCCCGGTTTTTGGGAGCAGCTGGCTCGAGCTCATCCAATCCTCGACCCGCAAACCCCGCAGGATATACGAAAACCGCTACTGGGGTGACCTGGGCTTTATTCATGTGTGCTTCGATATCAGGGGCATGCAGCTTTTAAAAGAAGAATGCAATGAAAAGGGGTTTCCCTTTACCGTGGACAGCGCCAAAAGCTTTGACATGGGCGGAGCATCGGGCCATTTCAGTTATATCGAAGATCCGGACGGTACCCTAATTGAGTTTGTTGAAGCTCATAGAATACCTATCCTAAAAAAACTCGGTTGGTATCTTAATCTCACCAAACGGCATGCGGAAAGAGCTCTCCCGACCTGGCTGCTGAAACTCCTCTCTTTTAACCGGGTAAAAGACAAGCCGGATAAAAAATCAACAGAATAAACTGCAAGCGGATTATATTGAGACTCGATCCCTTACTTTAAGTGGCCTGGTATGAATACCGCACTCACCCCCGCACTTGCTTGTTCCGACCCAACGGCCGGCGCGTTCATTAGGGTCTGAGGAGATATGGGTACAGGGAGCACAGCCCAACGAACGGTACCCTTCTGCATAGAGAGGATTCACATCCACCCCGTAGAGAGCCAGGTACTGCCATACTTCCCGTTCTTTCCATATGAGAATAGGATTCAGTTTAAGAAGACCTTCATCCCGCTCTTCAACCTCTTTGAAATCGACCCTGGTGCGTCCTTCAGTGCACCGCAGTCCTGTAACCCAGCATTCCACATCCATCTCTTCAATGGCACATCGGGTAGGCTGTACCTTCAGGATATCGCAGCATAGGTTGGGATCTGTTTCATAGAGGTTTGGAGGAATTTCCTCATCATTATTAAATACTCTCATTTCCGGGTACTCAGCTACCTGCTCTTCCATAAACTGAACCGTTTCCGGCGGTTTATAACGTGTTGTAACGATGAACCCCCTGATAGCCGGGCTCACTCTCTTCGCCAGATGCCAGACAGCGACGGAGTCTTTTCCCAGGCTGTTGGCCACGACCAGGGAATTGCCGAACTTCCTATAGGCCTCTTCGATTAAAGTTAAAGACCTTTCTACTTTTTCTTTAAAATTCAATCCATCTACCAAACGGGTAATATCTTCTTTGACTGCTGTTTCCAACATAACGTTACTCCCTCCCCCCAATAAAAATTTTCATCGGTCACCATCTAATTATTTAATGATCGGCGTATACAAAGTCAATGAATTCGAACCATATAAGGGTGGAATCGGGAAAAAGACCCTTCTACAGCCGCAATTCTTTTTTTTTAAGCCCTTTTTCCTTATGAATATTTGAAGTGAATATTCATTTGCTCCCCTTTAATAAGTTGCTATTTACAGTACAAAAGCCTGAGATAGTCCCTGCTTCCGGATCCAATTGTATCTATTATCATTCAAGCTGTCCTTTTAGGTGCTTGACAAAGCTGTCGCTGCCTATTAAATGATGAAAGGAATTAAGAATGGATAGGCTAGAAATCCTCTTGAAATTAGGGGAAAAGCTCTTTTCCCGGTATGGTTACAGAGATGTGAGCATTGAGAACATTACTGAAGCCGCCGGAGTCGGCACGGGCAGTTTTTACAACTATTTTGAAAGCAAGGAATTCTTTTACGGCTGCATCCTTGATCGTATAGAGAAACAAGGGATAGAGAAGACGGACCGCATCGTCACACGCCTTCGCTCGCCGCTAAACAAGCTGAAGGCCGTAGCCCGGCTTACAACCCTGGGTATTCGCAAGAATCCCATTCTGAGAGGAATACTGACTCAAGATAAGAAGTATATTTATCCGGGCCTCGAAAACCGTCTGGAAAACGGCGGAGGCCTTACTCTTTATATTGAAACGGCAATCGGCGATATCATCAGGGAAGGCTCCAGGAAGAGAATTTTTCGATCCAGCCTTTTCAAAAATCCTCAAAAAATGGTTGTTTCCCTCTTCACCTCAATACTCATGAACCTGGATAGCGATGATATCGAGGTTCTTATAGATGACATGCTTTTACTCGTTGAGAGAGGGCTGAAAAGACGTATCCAGCTTCGAAGAAGGGATGAACGACTCGATAGACGCAGAAAAAAAGCTGGACGGTTGGAAGATCTTTGATTCCACTTGTAAATTTACTGCCTTACCGGTTCATAAGAGACGGCTTCAGCGATAAATCCAATTTAAGCCGGTCTCTGGTTTTCTTGAATGCTTCGAGGGTAATATCCACATCCTCTTCCGAATGGGAAGCTGTGGGAATCATCCTGAATACCGCGACTCCTAATGGAACCACCGGATAAACGACCCCCGAGCAAAAGATGCCATATTCCTCTCTCAGCATCCTCAGCATCTTCATGCCTACTTCAGTATCTCCGGTAGGAACGTATACCGGTGTTATCGGCGACTTAGTATCGCCGATATCATAGCCTAACTCAATGAAACCGTTCTGAAGCCGCCTGGTAACGGCCCACATCCGCTCCCGGAGTTCCGGGTGGTTCTGAATCAGATCGAGAGAATAATCGATCGTATCCACGAACACCATGGGAAGGCTCTTGGCAAATACATGGGTCCTGGCGTTGTACTTGATATAGCGGATAGGCGCCGGCTCTCCCGCTGTTACTCCGCCAATCGCAGCAAAAGCTTTTGCAAACGTACCAAACGAAAGATCCACCTTATCCTGAACACCAAGATATTCACCTGCGCCTCGTCCGTTCTTCCCCATAACTCCGAAGCCGTGGGCATCGTCCACAAACAACCTGGCGCCGTATTTTTCCTTGAGCTCACAGATGTTTTTCAGATCGGCTATATCACCTCGAAAACCGTAGACTCCCTCTGTGACAATCAGAACACCGCCTTTCCGTTTCCCGTTGGCTGCTTTAAGGCGGGACTCCAGGTGGTCCATATCGTTGTGTTTAAACGTTCTGAACCGTCTGCCCATTGATGCCAGCAGCGTACCGTCCACTATGGAAGCGTGAGACAGTTTATCCATCAGGATCACATCGTTTGGTCCCACCATGGCTGTTATCGTGCCTACTACTCCCAGGTAACCGTAATTGAAAAGAACAGAGGCAGGCTTGAGAAGAAAATCCGCCAGCTTTTTTTCAAGAGCCAGATGCTTTTCCGTATTGCCGGTGAGCATTCTCGAGCCCATCGGTGTATAGGTGCCCCATGTTTCGAGGGATTCCTTTGCCGCTTTCCTAATCTCTTCATTCCGGGCAAGCCCGAGATAATTATTGATGGCCCACATGATTACTTTCTTGCCATGAAACTCCATATGCGGACCTGGCTGTCCATCCAGAACAGGACGGCTGAAATAATAATCATCTCTGGCTCTGTAGTAACCGAAATAGCCGCCCTCACCTGTGCATTTATCGTAAATGTCCTGCAAAATATCCTCCTGAATCTAACCTAGAGTGATTGACGTAATTCGTTTTGTCAATCAAAGCAACATATATTGTCAATCGGATGAGTATATAGAGCCGCCGCATTACTAAATTCCTTTCATTAACGTTTGAATTCACCCATTGACGGTTGTGAATATATGAAGAAATTATTCAGATATTCAAGGAGATATATTATCCCCGGATTTCTGCCAGGAGTCTTTCTGCAGTCTCCTCGAAAGCCACCGAAGCCGGCCGGTAGCGGAAGCCTATCACGATACTAAGCCCGCTGTAGACCAGGTCGTGAAGGAAATTAATAAGCAATTTAAGATACGCCCTCTCGTTGACAGCGCCGCGGGAATCTCTGAGCAAAAGATTTCGAAGCTCAAAAGTTTTCGCAACAGTCGAAATCTGCTTTTGCACGACCGGAAACAGCAGCTTTATCAAAACATAAAAGCTCTTCCTGTACTCCTCGCTTCTCTCTACCAGATATTTTATCTGACTATACCTGTCCCGTGTCATGGCGCCGTGATTGTCCCTTCGCTTGGGGATTATATCGTCGATCAGCTTAACAACGCTCCTGGATCGAAATAGCTTGTAAAGCGAATAAATAAACAGCAGTACTCCTGCTGCGTTCTTCAAAAATGGCCTCTGATCTTTCACTATTTTGTCGAATTCCATCAACAACAGGCTGAATTCTTTATCGAAAGCCTTGTTAGCACCAAATCCTCCCGATAAAAAGAACGGCCGCTTTTCGTCCAGTTGTCTCTGTATACCGGTATCCAGCACGTCGATCAGCCTTTTTACGGTCTTTTGCAATGGGTCCCCCTGTACGGCCCCTGCCAACTGCATCAACCCATCATGCTGTTTCCCGTTATCTATTACTTTATTACCTCTTGTTCCTCCGGATTTTGCCTTACTCAGCAAAGAGTCAAGAAAGCTCGCCAGGCACCCGGCGAGCTCTTCCAAATTAACAGTATCCCGCTTGCTTGTAAAAAAGAACCTCATAAGCTCCAAAGTTTTTCCGCGGATACCTAATCCCTGCAGTTGATGCGAGATCATCTCCTGCTGAATAACTTTAAGGATGTCCCGCAGATTTTGTTCTACATTAACGAGAAGGGGGATGTCCCCCTGGAGAAGATCGAGTGAAGGATCCTGCGGTATGAATGCCAGATGTCTAATAGTGGAAGCGATTTCCTCTTTTATTCTCGCTTCCACTGGAACGTTCTTATTATAATTGGCAATGACATTCTTCGTATCAAAATCAGCGTCCACTGTTTTCATATATTTGTTGTGCCACAGATTGATGGTCACACCCGGATCCTGGTCCAGTACACTCTTGATATAAGCTCCGGCTGACACATGAGCCGTTGGTTCGGAATTGGTAACCACGATCAAATGAGCTATATTAGGTAAATAAACCAGGTTGTCCTCATAACGACTGCCTGCCGGTAGATCAAAGAGCAGAATATCATAGAAGTCCACAAGCTCTTTCGTGAAACGGGTAAAGAGCATTTCCTTCAGGGACGATCTTTCTTCCTGTTCCAGTTTGGATGAAGGAAAGATGAGATCTATATTTGCAAAGACATTTCGTACATGAGTATTGAAATCGGACGATTCAGTACCAGTCTTCCGGTCATCAAGCCCGAGTATAGCGGCGATATCAGAGAGGGGATCCAGGTCGACCACACCTACCCGGATTCCTTTGCGAGCGAAATACACGGCCAGATTAACCGCCGTCGTGCTCTTTCCCACCCCTCCTTTGCCCGAACCCAGGGCAACGGATTTCTGTCGCAATCTTTCTCGTATTTGCCCGGTTTTTTGTGTTGTACGCATCTTTTCAGTGTTTCGCTCTTCTATCATTATTTCGGCCATAGGATATATCAGCGTTGCAAAACTTTCAACGGGTGGAGACGATCAGGTAGATATCGTACAATTAAGTGTTGCTGAATTATTTCGTTTTTCTTGCATGATTTTGCGATTATACCTTATACTGCGTTGATTATAATGGAGTAACAATCATGATTAAAGTGAAGATAGTCGGGGCCGGCGGTTTCGGCGGTGTAGGCGCCGTAGAGCTCCTGCTTCGCCACAGTGAAGCTGAAATTGCATGCCTGGTAGATATAGCGGATATCGGTAAATCGATCAGCAGCCTGTATCCGCATCTTTCGGGATACTGCGACATGCCCCTGTTCGATGCCGAGGACGAACAGGCAAAAAAACCGGTAGACGTGGTCTTCCTGGCCACGCCGGACAGGGTGGGTATGAAGATGGCGCCTTCTCTTCTTGAAGCCGGATCCAAAGTGATAGACTACAGCGGCGATTTTCGCTTTGACTCAGAGCAGGACTACGCGGATTATGCCGACAGGATCAATCTCGATCCTGCCCACGCTTCCCCCGATCTGCTCTCTCAAACAGTCTACGGGATGCCTGAGCTGCACCGCAGCGAAATAAACGAAAACCGGAAGATCGTAGGCAATCCGGGGTGTTTTGCCGTAAGCTGTATTCTCGGATTGGCCCCTGCCTGTAAAGAGAGGCTTGTCCGGTCTGACAGCATTATCTGCGACTGCAAGACCGGTGTGTCGGGCGCCGGAAAGAAACCCAGCGCCGTTTTCCACTATCCTGCCCGGTACGATATGATGAACGCCTACAAACTGGCGGGTCATCAACATGTCTGCGAAATAGAAAGGGAACTGAGTGGTCTCTCCGGCGAAAAAGTTACCGTTACCCTTACTTCACAGGTAGTGCCGGTATGCCGGGGTATCATGTCAACACTCTATGCGGATTTAACCTCTAAAATGACATCAGCGGATGCTGTCACGCTCTACCGCCGGTGCTACAGCGAAGAGCCCTTTATCAGTGTCCTGGACCGATCGGCAGCCGTTGGATCGATGCATGTTCGAGGCACCAACAGGTGCAACCTCGTGGTTGATGTGGATGAACGCACGAACAGGCTTCGCGTCATTTCCTATATCGATAACCTGGTAAAGGGACAGGCCGGGTGCGCCGTTCAAAATATGAATCTTCTATTCGGACTGCCTGAAAAGATTGGATTGGATATGCCGGCTCAATATCCTTAAGTTTACTTTTTATGTTTTCCGTTTTTCCAGCCGTACTCACGATACCCGTCTTCGCGGATATTCCGCAGAAAAAACGCCCCTTCAGGAACGGTCTGCGGCTGCAGATCGTGCGCGGCTTTTCCGTTTCTCGACCATTCAATCCATCGAGTATAATCGACGAAATCAGCCATCCTGCATTTATAGATATCCTGCTCCAGATCCCAGTTCTTGATGATCTCCGGGGCTCTTTGAGAAATGACGCCCTGAATGATCAGCATAGTGTTGCCTGATCCGTAAGAAATGATCAGCACCTTTTTCCCTACAATCCCGTTCCCCATAGCTTCGTATCTTCCCTTGAGCAGACAGGCTAATGTGAGAAATACCGATCCGTTGTATATATTCCCAATCACGGAAACAGGATCTATGCCGTCATAGAAACCCTTTTTATCCAGCTCCTTCCGTGCCTTGTCATCGTCGAGATCGAGAAAGCGCGAATAGAGGTTCAGCATGCCGGCTTCAGGCATATTTCTGAATGGTGTGTGTAAAGCGAAAAAATCCGAATCGAGAAGCACCCTATCGGGTGTTCTACCGCTCCGGTCGCAGAAATCGAGGAAGGCTTCGATAAGAGTTTTCTGATAACATTTAATAGATTCATATCCTTTCACCTCTGCTGTTTCCTGCCCGAGGGGCCTGAAGAAATCATCAACATCATAACTGCAGTATCCAATAGCCCCCATATCGAGCTCAATAAGCCCCGGGGAAGACTCGGCGATAACCGCCGCAGCGCCCGCTCCCTGGGTCAGCTCCGCGGTTGAAAACTCCTTATACCGCGAGATATCCGAGCTCAGAATAAGCCCCGTATCGCCTTCCCTTTCTGTAACTTTGATGAGAGCACATACTCCCAGAAGTGCCAGGCTTCCGGCCGCACAGGCATGCTGCGTCTGAAAGGTCGAGATAGTGTTTGGAATCGGTATCCCTCCTCTCTTCAGCATACCGAGAACGTAAGAAGCCACCGGTTTTGCGTAATCGAGAGTCGTTTCCGTGCCCGCGACAATATACCGCAGGCTGTCCGTATCGAAATCCTTTCTCTGCATGATTACCTTACGCGCGGTTTCCGCCGCAAGCGTCGCCGTATCTTCCCACACGTCCGGAAACCGTATTGCTTTCTGCCCCGTGGTTTGAAGAGCTCTCTTCATCTTTCTTTCAAGACCCGGATTACCTTTAATCCTCTCGGAAATAATCGTATCAAGATCGATTCTCATAGGAGGAAGGAACAGCGCAATATCACCGATTCCAACCCGTACATCTTTCATTATATTCTCCGCTATTTAAAATACTTACTGCAAAAACCATTCCAAGAAAGCGCCGTAAAGCCCGCATTTATCTCTCTTACATGTAGTCAGTTACCGAGCTCTCTTAACATCCGCAGAGCCGCTGCCCACAGGTGTTTAAAAAAAAAGACAGATAATTATGAAATTACTATACTACTAATCAGCCCTTTAATCCATACCTTCCTGTTCTGAATGTATTATTTTAAGTGCATCTAATTGACTTTTTCTTGACATTTCCCTGCTCAAAGCTTATAGATTTGACAGTTTAAAGGAGACAGTAATGAAAGGAAACGTCATCGTTGCCCAGTCCGGAGGTCCCTCTCCTGTTATCAATGCCTCGCTTCAAGGTGTCGTTGAAGGCTGTTTCGACTGTCCGGACCATATGGGATCTGTCTATGCAGCGTGGCACGGCGTGGAGGGAATACTCCGGGAAGAGCTCATTGACATGACCGTGCAGCCGAAAAAAGAAATCGGGCTTCTGAGTACAACGCCTTCTGCCGGGGCTGTAGGCACATGCCGCTATAAGCTGAAAGAGAAGGGCCAAGAAGAGGATTTTAATCGATTGATCGAGGTGATGTCGGCACATGACGTTGGTTACTTTTTCTATATCGGGGGCAACGATTCCATGGACACCGCTCACAAGGTGGCGCTGTTAGCGAAACAGAAAGGCGCCGATCTTACCGCTGTCGGTATACCCAAGACAATAGACAACGATGTGGGGGACGAGGAGTTCAGGCTGATCGACCACACTCCCGGATACGGAAGCGCTGCCCGGTATTGGGCGTATCTTGTGCAGAATGCTAATGAGGAAAACAATGGGATGTCACCCTCCGAATGTGTTTCGGTGTTCCAGGCCATGGGCAGGACAGCGGGATTCATACCTGCTGCGGCGCGCCTGGCCGATCCGGATAGGAAATTCCCCATGCAGCTGTACCTGGCCGAATCTAACCACACTCTTGAATCCCTGGCACACAATGTCAATTTACAGATCAAGGAAAGTGGACGCTGCATAGTTATCGTAAGCGAAGGTTTTAACGCCGGCAGCCTCGGGGAAAAACACGACGGCTTCGGGCACATCGAATACGGGGCCAGCCGGACAACCGTGGCCCAGGTAGTAGTCAACTACCTGAACGATCAAGGGCTGGAAGCACGGGGCCAGTCCACCGGGCAGGTGCCGGGAGTGCTTCAGCGTTCCACTTCCATATTTGCCTCCAGGGTCGACATTGAGGAAGCCTACCGGGTGGGCAGGAAAGCGGTGGATATCGGCATCCATGATGGAAGCGGATGGATGGCTACCATCCTGCGTAAACCTGATCGGGAATACTCTGTTTATTACGACAAGGTTCCTCTGGAGGAGGTGGCAAATTCGTCGAGGATGCTTCCCTCCGACTGGATTACCGGAGA
>CBDUZM010000030.1:0-14339 GCA_965371685.1 uncultured Spirochaetaceae bacterium
CTCTTACAGATGAAGCAGATCCGGAGACAGCATCCGCCGATAATCGGTACACCGTTACCTTTTCCGTTTCGGACCTTATCAATAAGAAAGGAGAGGTATTCTACCAACCCTCCAGGCAGGCGGTTATAAGCGGAGTTAAACACAGCGGCAGGCAAAAAGGATCGGTGAGGCTCGTTTATATTCTCTATTTAGGAAGGGGAAAATTCAAGGCGGAGATAACTGTCCGGTAGGCTTCGGCGAATGAGTTGTCGAAGGTTCGAACAAAGATGTTATCCTCTTCGATTTCCCCCTCTTCATTTCTGAAGTGCATGATAGGATCTTGAATTACCTTTATAACTTCTTCTTCCCGGCATCCACGGGAAATGAGATAGTTTAGGAAGCTCAGCTCGGAGAGCTCAATGTGCCTGTCCCCCTGTTTGTACACATATCCGATGCCATCCAGAATCTGCTCGAACGGGCTTTTTGAATAGTGGAATACATGGCTGTGGAGCACGGGATTTGTTATAATCCCCTCCTCCTTCAAGGCTGCATTGATTTTGTCTATCAGCCGGTGTATATCGCCGTACGTCATGAAACAGCGAAGGATCATGGCGAAGATGTCAGTCTTTTTCGAATACATGTGCAGAAGCGCCGGAATGTCGTAATTAACAATAAAATACTCTTTGTAATTCTTGATATGTTGACCGTGAATATGGGTTACCCGATCCGCAGGAACCCATATGTGAAAGAGCTCCTGCTCCGTTAAATGGAGTTTTTCCAGGGCTTCGAACGACCCTATTATAGATGCCTTTTCGAAGGGAACGTGGAAGGTGCTCGAAAATTTGGATTTCATGGTCTCCGTAAAAGCCTTTTTCCCCTGTTTGGCGAACCGCACTTTCAGTGCATAGTGGTCTTCGATGATACGATTTTCAGCTAAAAAGTCTCCGGGAAGGTTGGCAAGGTAGACGATATCGAGTACTTTCCGGTAGTGGGGATTATCGTGAATAACCTTGAAGATGGTACTCTCCACCTTGACGCCGTTTGATTCAGGCCGGAGATAGACCGCAAGATCTTGAACGGCAGGGTCTTTACATGCGCCGGGGTAGGGTATCATTATGGTTGGTGTTCTTGCCATCTTGATTCCTCGTGGATAAGATATTGACTTTACGGCTTACTACGATTATAACAATTGCTGTTATTCGTGGCTATAAAAGAGGAGCGAAAATTCTATGATTGGTTGTCATATCGGAAGAATGTTTCAGGTAACCGCAGCCGGCGGTTCGTATCAGGAAGGATTGACAGTGATTGTGCAGGGCAATCCCCCGGGAATGCTTCTGACCGAGCAGGAGATTTATGGTGATTTACTTCTAAGAAAACCGGGCGCGGATGAGTTGTCCAGTCCGAGGAAGGAACCTGATCTGCCTGTTATTTTTTCGGGTCTCAATGTGGAGGACACTGTTGAAAATGCGGGGAACAAGAATCATACCAACGGCACGCCGCTTTCGATCCTGATACCAAACCTGGATCGGCATTTTATCCACATCAAGCAGTATCAGGATACGAACCGTACTCCGCGCCCGGGTCATGCCTCTTATGCTTCATTCATTAAATACGGTCCGGACGACGACGCCATAGGCGCCGGATTTTTCAGCGGGCGATATACATCTACCATTGTCGCCGCCGGCTATGTCGCCAAAAAAGCGTTAAAAGAGTGCGGCATTGAGGTGTTTTCCTACGTCAGGGAGCTGGCAGGCGTTAAGTGTCCTGACATGAGCCACGAAGCAACCTTTAAGTACACCGAAGATTATAAGAAAATGAGGCGGGATCTTGACCCGTTCTACCAGGAAATATATGAAAAAGAACGGATTACCCGGGATATGCGTTTTCTGGAAAAAGCGAGGATCCTTGCCGAAATCGAGCGGGAAATCGAAGCTATCCGCGAAAAAACACCGAAAATGAATGCAGCCGAAGTGACTGAAAAATACGGGGTTCATCATATCCTGAACTGCCCGGACAATGAAGCAGCCCGGGCTATGGTCGAAGCATCCAACAGGATAGGCGGAAGCGGTGACTCGTGCGGAGGTGTCGTGGAAGTCATTGTGACCGGCGTTCCTGCGGGTCTCGGGGAACCTGTATTCGATAAACTTGACGGCCAGTTGGGGAAAATGCTGGGAATCGGCGCTGTAAAAGGCGTTGAGATAGGCGCCGGGTTTGCCGTCAAAGATATGACGGGCTTTGAAAGCAACGATCAGATGCGCTGCAAAAACGGTAAAGTAGTTTTCGAATCCAATAATGCAGGGGGTATAACAGGAGGTCTGTCAACCGGCCAGCCTATTACCATAAGACTTGCGGTCAAGCCGACTCCGACTATCGATAAACCCCAGAAGACAATCGATAAATACACCCTGGAGAATAAAGATCTCGAAGCCATAACAAGACGCGACGTCACTATTGCAGGCAGAATATGGCCTGTCGCGGAAAATTATACCGCAATAGTCATACTCGATAACCTGATGACGCACTACGGCTATCAAATGTTAAGGGGCAAATAAAGAACAGCCTTCGCTGATGCAGCGTGTCAGTTGCCTTTTGTTTCCTTGTCAAAGGTATCCAGAGCATCCAGTAGATAACCAATTTGGATGCGGGTAACCAAAAAATCGCTGGCGCCGTTTTTAAAGAGAGCATAAAAATCGACATCGTAAGGCACAAAGGCGATCCGGTATTCCCTCGTGCTTCCAGTGTTGACTGAATAGGTCATCTGGAATTCGGGCTTTTCCTCGAGCCTGCCGTCATAGGCGGAGTCCGTAAAAACGGATAAAATATCCTGGTAGATTGTTTTAAAGGGTTTCTCCTCAACCTTCCGGTCGTTGAAGAAATAGGTGACAACAGCATCGTCGCCTTCGCCTTTCCTATCGATTCGAAGGGTATAATCCCTGCCGCCCATTCCCTGAAGCCTGATACTGTCCACATAGTCGATATTTATTAAAAAGGCAAATTTGTCCGCCAGGTAGAACGGGTCCACGGAGAGAAAGCCTGTGTAGTAGTCCCTGGTTGTATACACTGATTGCCCGCCGGCTTCTTTGAAGTAGACTGCATCCCCCTCCTTTTTTCCGAAGAGGAGGTGGACTCTGCTCTCGCTGTCCTCGGCTATGTATGTTATCTCGGGCGGGTCCAGCCCGTATTTAGACAGGTCGCCGGGGTTGTCGTCTACAAACTCATCAATTTTAATGGCCGATATCTTGCCGAAGAACTCCTGGAGATTCTCAGTGTCGGTCCCGCGCGGCTCTCCGTACGGCCGGGTAAGCTCGTACCGACTCATGGAGAACTGGATCTCTCCTTCTTGAGGAGTCTCTCTTTCGGCGATTTCAACCGTGGGTCCTCCACGGCGTGAGATCAGGATATACTTCAATTCATCGATTTTTACCGTTGGCATGTCTGTTACCCGGATGTCATTCAGCTTGTACTGGAAGTGGTTTCCATGATTCATCCAGACTGCATAGACCTTAGGGTCGTCCTGGGCCATGAGGTAGTAGCTGTTGCCTGCGGGAGTCTTGTTTCCAAGGTAGAATTCCCTCGTGGCGCCATCGGTCAGGATGTACCTCGCTGTGGCGAGAGGTGTTTCAAGCCCGTACACGGCAAGGTCCTCAGGCTTCTCATCCACTACGTCCTCCGAATAGAGGCTGCAAAAGCTGTAGACTACATCATCCACGCTCATCTCTTTGAGCTTTACGGGATAGGGGTAATTGACCTTCCATTCTTCGCCTTCTTTCCATAGTTTGAGGGCGCCGTGCTTGTTGTTCAGCTCCATGGTGGAGACCAGCTCCTTGTCGAACTTGGAAATAGTCACCTTCTTCGTGTCATCCTCGACAACCACGTCTTCGACGGGCTTAGGCCTGTACTGCAGGTAAAGGATAACCCCTACCACGACTATGAAGACGGCGCCGAGGATAATGAGAGTGATGTTTCTCCTTTTCATAGATGGCGCCTCCTCAGCCAGACGAAGAGCCCGGCGCCGAGAATAAGCAGGGGAATCAGTATTATGGTAATTCCGGCATAAACGTAGAAGTGGACCTGCCTCATCTTATAGAGCCCAATGGTTCGAAGACTTTTCGGTCGAATCGAGATGAGCTCCTCCCTGTCCTGAAGCCAGTTGATCATGTTGGGGACGATGTTGGCATTTCCAGTGAACTGAATGGGGAAACCCGCCCTGTCGGGAAATAGGAAAAAGGAGCTTGCAATAATAATCGCTTTGGAATCCTTCTGGTCTCTCTCTCCCTTGTCGGTTACAGCCACGGCCAGCTCGAAGGGTCCGTCCGGGTCATTCAGGGTCTGTTCCCAGTAATCTGATTCTAAATCAGTTTTGGCCCATGCCTTGTTCGATGTGACCATAAAGGGCTCGATTTCTATGGTTCTCCTCTTGATGTCGAGTCTTTCTATTACCTGAGAACGGGGTACGAAGACGGCCATATCGTTGGTCCTCAGGCTGCTCGTAATGCTGTGGTACGGCAGTTCGGGGAAGAGAGCGATCGGTATTTGAGGATAGTGCAGGTTAGCATCCCTTTCCACCACTATGACCCGCTTGATCCCGACACCGTAGCTCTTGAGTATTGCGTTGAGGTTCGGATAGTCTTCAAGAAAGTAGTCTATCATTACCACTACTCTGCCCCCTCTCTCAAAGAGGAAATCCCGTATCATTTCCTCTTCCTGTTTGGTGATGTCCTGTTTTGGTGAGATAATGAGGAGGATATCCGTATCGCCGGGAACCTCGGTTTTAGTCTGGAGATTCAACTCATCCACGACATAGTTCTCACGCTCGAGCTGTTCGCTCATGTCAAAAGGCAGCTGCCACTCTCCATGACCGGTAAGGTAGAAAATAGTTGTGTCTTTTTCCGAAGTAACGTAGATAAAGGCCGATGTAATTTCCTGCTCAATTTTCAGCGACTGCGCCTGTGTATCGTAAGGGTTGTTGGGGTCGGTCGCCGCGTAGTTGACCATGTCGTAAGGGGAAATAACTTTGAACCTATCGCCCGATGTGACGATAAGGCTGTTCGCCCCGGGGGGTCTGTCGTCCTCTGCATACTTGTTTGCGAAGGCAGGATTTCGCAGGGGATCCATATACTTGAAATCGATCTTCTTGGAATGCCTCTTGTATTTCTTCAGGATCTCATCCACCGTGGGATTTTCCCTTCCGACTTCGTAGAGGGCGTAGACCATCACGTCCTTTTCGAGGCTGTCCAGAATACTGTATGTTTGTTCGGAAAGGCTGTAGATCTTTTCTTTTGTAAGATCCGCCTTCCAGGGAAGCTGGTCAACCAGTATGTTTATTGCGGCTAAAACGGCTATGACCACAGCGACCAATAGAGTGGCATAACCTCCGTATTTGAACTTCTTATCCTTAAAGGATCTAAAAATCTTCTCAAATATTTTCATTACTGCACCTCTTTATTTCCATCTTCGTTTTTCTATGACTCTAACAGTCAGGAAGATGAAGATAGCTGAAAAACTGATGTAATACACGATGGGACTTATACCCAGCAGGCCCATATTGAATTCACTGTAACGTGAAACTATCGAGAACCACTGGAGGAATCTTATGATCAGGCCGTCGTAGAAATCCGGCTTAACGAAGTAGAGAAGCACTACGATTCCGGCGCCGACGACTAACTCTGCAATCGACACATAGATGTTCCTGACGGTCAGGAAAATGAATACGCCTATTCCTACTACCACAAGACTAAGGAAAATGATACCTGCGGCCTTTTCGGGCGGAACGATCTGCTGAACAGGATCGAGAAACCACATGAACAGGAGAACTCCAAAGGTAACCACGGCGGCAATAACCTGATTATCGGTGAGGGATGAAATAAATAGACCCACAGCGATAAAGGAGGCCCCGAGGAGAATCACCCCTACATAACCCCCCGCGATTTCAGAGACTGTGATAACCCCGAGGGTGCTCAGGATAACAGGATAGATGATAGTTATAACGACGGTTATGAGAAAAACAGCCAGAGCGGCCAGGTATTTTCCCATTACTATTCCTGTAATGCCGAGAGGATTGGTAAGCAGAAGGGTGTCGGTCTTCTGCCTGCTCTCTTCGGAGAGAAGTCTCATGGTCAGGATGGGGACCACGAAGAGAAAGATAAAGACTATGTTGCCAAGGGTGGCAGTAAACTGGGGGTTGCTCTGCCCTAAGTTAATCAGGGTAAAGAAGACTCCTGACAGCAGCAGAAAAAAGCCCATGAAGATGAATCCGGTTATATTAGTAAAATAGGATTTCAGCTCTCTTGTAAATACGGCAAGCATTTAGGATACCTCCCTTTCGACGGCTTCGTCGGTGGTAAGCTGGATAAAGATATCTTCCAGTGTCAGGTCTACAGACTTCATCTGCAAAATAGGAAAATTGGCCTTGCTCATGGCAAAAAAGATAGGCTTTCGTATATCCGCATTTTTCCCGGCCTCTACGTAGATATCCAATGTTTCAGGCTCCCGGATTCCGATTTTTTCGACCCGCTTCACCTCAGGGAGCCCCTTGATGATTTTAAGCGCCTCTTCACCCGGCCCGGCGATACGAACGCTTAGCTTGCTGGCGCCGCTCATATTCCGGGAAAGGTTTTCTATGGTATCGCCGGCTACAATATGGCCTCTGTGTATGATGATTACTCTTTCGCATATTTCCGTTACTTCCGGGAGAATATGGGAGCTGAGGATTACAGTATGCTCCTTTCCCAGGTCGCGGATCAGGTTGCGAATTTCAATAATCTGCTTCGGGTCGAGACCTATGGTCGGCTCATCCATTATCAGGACAGGCGGATTACCGATCAGCATTTGAGCCAGACCGACACGCTGCTTGTACCCCCTCGACAGGTTCTTGATAAGCCTGCCCCTGACATCGGCGATTTTTACGGTGTCCAGAATCTTTTCGATGCTCTCCTTCTTCGTCTTCTTGTCTACCTTCTTGATACGGCAGACAAAATTCAAGAATTCGGTTACCGTCATCTCGTTGTAAAGAGGCGGGAATTCGGGCATATACCCGATCCGTTTTTTCACCTCGAGGGGTTCCTCTAAAACGTCGTGGCCGTCCACCGATACGCTTCCCTCGGTGGCGGAAAGGTAGCCTGTAATTATGTTCATTGTGGTCGTCTTTCCGGCGCCGTTCGGACCCAGGAAACCGAGAATCTCTCCCTGCGCGACGGTGAAATTGAGCTCCTCAATAGCCACATGGCGGCCGAATTTTTTGGTCAGATTTTTAACCTCAATCAATGTGAACCTCCAGACTTAATTGGTGATGTCTGTTTAAAGGATGAATCCTATACTAATATATAAAAAAATAAAAGGGGTGTGGGAAAAATATATTTTTTTTAAGCTGACCTTATAAACAGGGCAACGTGCTATTATAGGCCTAGCTTTACATCGATTTTTGCCTGGGAAACGGAGAGTATTTCCCCGGTTTCCACCCTGAGGAGCTTGAGAAAAAGCTCGTAGAAATTCTGTTTTTTATAGAGCTTTCCCGCAATAAGCATTTCGGCTTCGAGAAGTTTTCCGATTTCAGGAGCATGATCCACAAGGTCTGAAAGCTGGAGCTCCAGCTCCCCCAGTATAGACTGCAGGTCCTTTCGTTCGACTCCCTTGAAGATATCGCTTCCAGCGAGGGATCGGGTCAGATGATCGGTGAAATATTCTGCGTTGGCTGCCAGGGGAGGCTCTACCGGCTGGATGGGGAGTACGGCCGCGAGACTTTCGGGTTTTATTTTAAAGGCCGAGTAGTCTACGAGCTGTGTAAGCGCATCATCAAAGAGCTTGCTCAAGGTTTCTTCACGGGTTTCCTCTTCGATCATGACAGCCTGATAGTAGTCCTCTTCCTCCTCCAGCGGCTGTTTTGTCAGGTGGCTGAGCTCCTCTTTCGCGAATAGGATGATAATCGTTTCCAGCTTGTCCGTCTGATAGTTGGCGCCTGTATGATGGCTTACGCTGCCCGGCGCACCTCCTTCACTTTCCGCCTGTTCTCCGTAGGTAAGGAAGATATATTTTGCGCTTGTATACTGGGAAATTTGTCTAAGGACATATTCCCCGGAAATGTCCAGTCCGCCTGTCCCCACGCTGAAGAGTTTTATCGCCCCGGCTTTCGCGTCCTTTGATGCATCTACGTACGTATAGCTCTGATTGTATGTGGTAAGGTGGGCGGTGGCATCGGTAATGATGAAGGAAAGGCGAATCCCGTCCCTATTCCAATTCACCGCGTTCATGGCATCTTTCAGGGCAGCCTGCAGGTCTTCCGGATAATCTCCTCCGCCTGAAGCATAGACCATATTCAGATCGGTTTTGAATTTGTCCATATCTTCGGTAAAGGGTATGACCCTGGTTCTGTATTCGTCATCCCGGTCCTTGTAAAGCACCATGCCGAAGCGGACTCTCGGCTGTGAAGAAAGTGCGGCGAGGTTGGCATTGATGATCTCTATGGTTGTCTTGAGCCTCTCGATCTCCTCGCCCATGCTCCCCGTGGTGTCGAGGATAAAGAGGATATCCAGTGGAATGTTCTGATATGCCGGCCTCTTCTGCGGAAAGGAGATTTCTATGTTCCGGGATCCTTCCCGAAGGATTTCCCTTTCCTGCCTCTGCTGGTTGAATGTCACCTCAGCCTGATAACGGGACATATTGTCCCCGTATTCTTTCGGGAAGAACAGGAAGCTGCCGTCGGCATAGGTATTGCCTTTAACGAGAAGACGCCGGTCGGAGTATATCGCCACATCGGCATTTGGCAGGGATTTTCCTTCCGAATCGGAGACTTTGAAGATGATACGCTCCTGTATGTCCATCGGGAAGTGTTCCACATATCCGAACTCTTCTAAAAAAGATAGGAAGTAGTTGAACTGCCTGTTGTCATCGGCAAAACCGGCTTTGAGCCCGGATGTCGAAGGAACGGAGGCAGCGGTTTTTCCAGGAGTTCTCGCACGCAGGACCGTATCCGAAGACTCAGTATCCGAAGAAGCTGTTCCCGATACTGCTTCAGTCTTTTTATCACCTTCCCCTTCAGACCATGAGGGAGTGCTTTCTTTCGATTCCGCAGCCCTGGGCGGAGCGGATTCTTCCTTCGTGTCTTCAGCTTCGTCCGCAGCGGCTTCTTCCGCTTCGGTATCGGGTTTGGTCGCAATTTCATCCTTTCCACCGCCCACTGGAACAGCACCCCCGGCGCACGAGATGAAAAAGCTTATCCCTGCAAGACTTACAAACAGCAGGATCAGTGTAATCCGAATGCCTGGATTTCTCTTAAAAAACATGGTTCTTACCTCGGTTTTTTGAAGATTTTTTCAAATTACGGCTCTCTTTTACTATAGCTCAAATAGTATGAATTATCCAGAGATCGTTATTGACGTCAATGAAGGAATATGAGTATTTTCTATTATAATTTGATGAAATTACCGTCTATCCATTTGGCCTGCATATCGAAAGCCCTGTTTTTTCCCGACCGTACCTTCGCCGAAAAAAAAACCTATCAGTGTTCCATACCGCTCCTTCTCCTGCTTCTCTTTCTACTTTTTATTATTGGAGAGAGAATGACCTTCGGATACTATCAGAATCCTTATGTCCGGATACTGGCTGTTACAGAAGCGGAGGACCTGGTGGACAGGATAATGGCGCCGGCGCCTGATGAGGCAAAGACTGAGGCAAGGGCGAGAATTGCAGAGCGTCTGACCGGGAACGGGAATCCTGTCCTCAATGCGGTGAGCATCACACTCTCCGCGTTGGTGTTTGTACTGATAGTGCTGGAAGTTTGGGTTTTGATCTCTATCCTTTCCCAATTCTTTGGAGGCCAGGAGCAAAAGCTGGAGGGAGTAAAGCCCTCGCTTTTTCTCGCGGCATATGCCTTTATTCCCCTTGCGTTGAGGAAGCTTCTGGAGGGGATTGTCATGATGTTGAAAGATCCACGGGTCGCTTCCAATGCGCTGACCCTGGATGCTTTCAGGGAATTGAGCAGTGTAAAATTCAGCCTGTTTGCCGTTTTTCCACTGGATGTACTGACCGATCCTTTCTTCCTCTGGACAGCCCTGATACTTGCTTTTGGAAGCAAGGATGTTTTTAAAATTCCTCTAAAAAACGCGATTACCCTGGCAGGTATCCTGATACTGCTGCTGGCCGTGCAGAATCATCTTTTACGATCGCTCGGTTTGCAGCTGGGTGTTCTGGTTTAGGAAGGATAAGTTTATGAGAATTGCAGTAATTTTAACTCTTGTTTTAACGATGTCTCTTCAAGGCAGGGCGCTCGATGTTCGCGAAGCGGTAGAGCGGGTGCTGGAGAAAGATCCCACGGTCCTAATATCGGAACAGTCTGTAAACATCGCTTACAATGCTTTTTACCGGGCAAGGTCTGATGTCCTTCCCCAGCTTTCCCTGAGCTCAGACTATTCGGTTCTCTATAAACCGGAGGTTCACGATCCGCTGCCACCCTATGATGTTCTTTACGAACGGCACGGCAGCCACAATCTGGCCACGGGCTTGACTTTATCACAGGTTCTCCCCACTTCCGGAAACCTGCTGATAACGCTTTCAGACGGTCTGGATGTAACCACGATCGGCGGAACGGATCCCGAGTTCTCTCAAAATCCTAATCTGTCCCTCTCCCTGGATCAGCCGATTTTCTACAACGGCAAGTTTGTCGATCTATCCGTTTTGCCGTCCAGTATAAGAAAAGAGAAGATAGGCTATTTTAAAGCTGAAACGAGCCACAGGGTGTCGCAGAATGCCGCTGTACGCTCAATGTTGGCTTTTTACTACAATGTGGTGCTCCTCAGAAAGCGGATAGATATTCTGGAAAGATCTCTCGACCTCCAACAGGAGAATGTGAAGAAGATGGAGAGAAACTATGAGTTGGGGCTGGTTTCAGAGACAGATGTATGGAGCGCACGGATTCTCGCAGGCGAGCAGCGGGAAGTTATCCTGGATACGCGTTACAGCCTTCTCAAAGCGGAAGGATCTCTTAAAGTCTCAATCGGAATGGACAGCAGCTCTTTACTGGCGCCTGTTTCTGAAATCCCCGATCTCGAAATATCCTTCGACCCGGATGAGCTTGCCGGGATGGTGTTGGAGCGGAACCAGGCTGTCCTGCAGGAAGCGCTTAATCTTGAGCAGAAACAGCTCGACGTAAAAACAAGTGGTGTTAATTATGCACCGACCTTAAAACTTTCTCTCGCCCTCTTCCCGTCATATCCGGCAGGCCGGGATGATAAATCCTTTTCATCGTCCTTTACCGATTTTTTCAGCGACGAGGCTGAAATGAATTACCGTATGTCCGTCGGACTTCAGGTTCCTCTCTACAACGGTTCAAAGGCCAGGTATGAAAGGGAGATGGGTCTCGCTTCGGAATATATCGCCCGCCGGAATCTGGAGCTCAGGAAGGCAGCTGTTATTCAGGATCTTCAGTCCCTCCTGCTCCGAAAGACTGGTTTGGAAGAGAAGACACGGCTTCTGGCGGATAACGTGAAACTGGTTGAAAGAAGGGTGGAGATCGAAAAGCAGCTTCTCGATCTGGGCAAATCCACCGATCAGGAGGTGAAATCGGTGGAACTGGATTTTACCGCTAAAACTGATGATCTGTGGAATGCGAGAAAAGATCTCTTCCTGATTTTACTCGACATACACGATCTTATCGGCAATGATATTGCCAGTATACTGCTTGCAAGGTGAGGAAAATGACAGACAAACGAAAACGCGTTTTACGCTATACAGTAATAACGGTTCTATTTCTTGTGATTGTAGTTGTTGTGCTCAGCAGAACGCTGGGGAAAAATCTCTACTCTACGGCGACACCTGTGCGAAGCCACCTGGTGGGGAAAAAGGACCTTGAAAACAGGATTACCGGGACAGGCACATTCAAACCTCGCAGTACTTTAAAGGTGATTGCGCAGGTATCGGGAGAGGTGAAGGCTGTTTTTGTGCGGGAGGGAGAACGGGTCTTTCCCGGAACTCCCCTCATTCAACTGGATGAAGAGAGCTACAGCCTGGCACTCGACCAGGCAAAGAGCGCCCTGGTTACCACGGAGAACATGGTGCTCCAGGCCCTGGTTACGCTGAGAGCCGGATACCGGAGCGCCTCGAACGCACTCGAACAGTCGAAGAGGGCCTACGAGAAGAATGAAAGTCTCTATAAAACGAAAACCATTTCAGAGGAAATCTATCAGACATCGTTCGATGCTTATCAGACAGCCCAGGTCAACGCCCGGTCGGCAAGAGAGCAGTTGAACCTTCGCACCGGGTTGCCCCTGGATGCCGATCCGATTCTGAGTTCTCAAGAGGATGAGCAGATAATCGCTTCATCCCCCGAAGTAATCCAGGCGAAACTCTCGGTAAAGGCAGCAGCGGATAATCTTGCCCGCAGCCGGATTACTGCGGCCGCATCGGGAACCGTGACTACGGTTACAGTATCCGAGGGTGACTATATTCCCGTCATGGCGCAGGTGCTGCAGATCGAGTCACTGGATGACATGCTCGCCGAAATACAAATCGACGAAGTGGATATAAGCAAAGTGAAGGTGGGCCAGGAAGTCGAGCTGACCAGCGATTCCATCCTTGGCCGGATTCTGTCCGGCCTGGTGGTTGAGGTTGCGCCGACTGTTAAGACCCTGGGCAGCACAAGGGTAAGCGCCGTAAAGGTGGATATCCGGGAGAATTCGCAGGATGCTTCATTTTCCTTGAAAGGAGGAGCGTCATGCACAGCCCGGATAGTTACCAGTGTAAAGGAAGCTGCCACAGTTATTCCCCTTTCGGGCTTTATGGAGGAATCGAACGTTAATTACGTTTTCCTCATGAAGCCTGCGGAAAGCGGGGGGGAAAGGGAAATTTTTAAGTTGGAAAGGAGGGATATTAAAATCGGGCTAAGCAATGTAAATTTTATCGAAGTTGTTTCAGGCCTTGAGGATGGCGATAGAGTTGCGTTGGGGAACTTGAATCTCCTCAGGGACGGCATTTATGTCACGGTGAAGGAGGAGGATTGATAGAGTTAAGGAAAGTGAAAAAAATATATGAGATGGGTAAAACCAGGGTACACGCTCTCAGGGGAATTGATTTACAGATCGCCCACCGTGAGTTTGTTTCAGTCATGGGGCCGTCCGGTTCCGGGAAATCAACCATGATGAATATCATTGGATGTCTCGACCGGGCCAGCGACGGAACCTATATCCTGGATACGGTGGATGTTTCACAGATGCTCGATAATGAGCTTGCTGAAATCCGGAACAGAAAGATCGGTTTTGTCTTTCAAACATTCAACCTTCTTCCCAGGATGACCTCTCTTCGGAACGTGGAGCTCCCGCTCATCTATGCAGGATTGAGCAGAAAAGAGCGCCGTGGGCATGCAATGGAGGCACTCAAGATGGTGGGACTGGAAGACAGGGCTCTTCACAAACCCAACGAGCTCTCCGGGGGGCAGCGTCAGAGGGTGGCCATTGCCCGGGCTCTGGTAAACAAACCTTCCATCCTGTTTGCCGATGAGCCAACGGGGAATCTTGATTCCAGAACAGGAAAAGAAATCATGGACATATTTGCCCGTCTTCATGATTCGGGCGCCACCATTCTTCTCGTTACTCATGAAAAGGAAATTGCCCTTTATGCCAGAAGAATTATCTATCTCAAAGACGGGCTCATTACCGGTGATGAAAAGGCAAGCGACAGAACGTTCGAAGAATTGCTTCACGAGGGGGCATGAGTGAACTTGTCCGAAGGTTTCAGAGAAGCATGGGAAACTATCCGGCACAATAAATTGAGGACTTTTCTTACCATGCTTGGTATGAATATAGGGGTAGCTGCCGTTATTGCCGTTATGGCGATAGGATTGATGGGGAGGGGCGCGGTAATGACCGGAATCGAACAAATTGGCAGTTCCCTGATGTGGATCACATCCAACAGGGAAGCCTATCACGATCGAAAGGACAGGATATACCTCAAGCCGGACGATCTCGATGCTGTGGAAAAACTTGCGCCGGATGTATGGATTACGCCGATGCTTCAGGGAAGATCTCCAATCGGTTTTGCAGGCTATCAGGAAATCGCCGGGTTTTACGGTGTCAGGCCGGATTATGTGAAGGTGTGGGACAGGAACCTTCAGGCGGGCCGGTTCATCACGGAGGATGATATACGATCGAGGAGCAAAGTGATAGTTCTGGGCGCCAATACGAACCGAATTTTTTTTACGAATCCCGATGAAGCTCTCGGTCAAAGCGTTAGAGTTCAGGGAAAGGAGTTTACTGTTATAGGAGTGATGGAAAACAAGGATAGGAGTCCCGTTGATGATGGTTCGGATGATGATACCTGTTTTCTCCCCTACGAGGTATATGAGAGTATGTATGACTGGGGAGTCTTCGGGGGTC
>CBDUZM010000031.1:0-13988 GCA_965371685.1 uncultured Spirochaetaceae bacterium
GCACAAATATCTGAATGCTTATATTGCAAGAATATAGTTTTTTCAAATACTTCCAGATAATGCCAGATAAAAGGGGATTTTCCTTTACACCCAGAAGGTCACAGGTTCAAGCCCTGTATCGCCCAATAATATTTGCGGACTCATCTACACTCAGCAGCACTTCACGTACTAAGATCCTTAAAAACTGAATTTGCCTTTCAGGTAGAGTTCGTTCGCCCCATTGTTAAGTCCGAAAGTCGTCCCGTTCCTGCCATCGACCCAGCGAAAGCCGATACCCAACTCGACAGAATCCATCGGATAGATATTAAGCTCAGGATTGAAAACCAGAGCCCAGCTGTTTATAAAATCACCGAAATCATCCACCTCCAGGGCCAGGCCAAGAGGTCCGATTTTAAGACCTTCGTTAAACAGCTTCCATTCAAGACCGAAGAGAAAGTAATCCTCTAACATGCCCCGGCTGTTCTCAAAAGAGAGGCCATGTACATATTGGATATTGGTATACAGTCCGAACGGGAAAGTGTAATCGAGACCTGCGCTTGCCTTCAGATAAGGCTTTGCCTTATCTGAACTCAGGCCGAAACCGATAAGGGTTTTGTCGGTAACAGTTGTATAGTCCGGCAGGAACAGGGCGGCTTCACCCCAGATACCCAGCCCAATAAACTCACCGGCCAGATCAATACCGACAATGTGATGCCTGGGGTACTCATTTTTGACAGTGACATCCACCGATACTCCCGGTGTGTCCCAATCGATAGTGATCTCTGTCGGCGCCGGGAAATCCTGTCTTCCATAGATATAGCTGACAGCCATATCCCAGCCAATAAAGCTCATGTTAAGCCGAAAACCAAGAGCAGCGTTTTCCATAAGAGCCTTGCCGGGCAGAAGAAAATTTACAGTCAGCTGGCTTAGTTCGAGTGGCGAAAGATCGGGTATGGCCGAATTCATGAAGGAGGAAATGTCATCATGCAGGAGGGCAGGCCTGAAGACAGGGATGTAAACGCTTTCTACCGTGAAAAAACTGCCGTACCAGTTGAGCTTTAAGGCTTCGGAGGCTGTATGGCTTCCGAATTCCCAGAAATTGTATAAGTCATCGGGGTTGAGATTATCGATCACACTGACCTGCTCGGCAGTGCCCCAGGCGATCCGCTGCCTTCCAATCCGGAGATCGAGATTCTGAAAAATAAAGCTGTAGAGATCGGCATAGGTTTCCCGAAGCTCTATCTCCAGTGGGAAAAGGTTCTCATAAGAGAAAGGATTGGCAGCTGACCAGTCTGCGTCTGTGTATTCGGCTGGAAATTCCCATATTCCACGCAGCCAGGCTTCGCTGAAGATCCTCACCCGGTCATTTGGCTTCAGGTCGGCATGAAGAGCGAACCGGAGCTCATACCGGCTGAATTCGTCGGGGAATGTGTAAGGGGCGCCTGCGGTCAGCTGCAGGTCATTACACAGGTATCCGCCGTAATCAGACTCCCGGGCAGCCGTATCTATTGCGGGCAGCCAGAAAAAGAGTACACATGGTACCATTATAAAAAAAGCTTTCTTCACTGTATTCCTCCCCGGGTCAGCGTGCCAAATTTCGCTGAGTAAAAAGATCGTCCGAAAGTCCCTGGTCGAAACGGATATCTTCCACCATCATAATGGTACTGTGTTCTTTTAGAACATCTACCATTTCCTGTTCTCTCGCAGTCCAGTAATCCCCGATCTTCTCAATCCTGGTGCTGCTCAGCTTTTTTTGGAGAATTCCCTTTTTGTTGTAATACTCGACAACGAACGGTACGAAATTGTCCCTGCGGACCCGCATAAGCTGTTTTGAATACACGCTTTTCGGATCGATGGGTGTAAGCTCGAGAAGGTAATAGTCCTGTTCCGTTTGAACCAGAGTCGCCTCATAGTGTTCCGAGTATCTTTTGGCCTCCATGTCGCTGTAGCTGAAGTCTGTCCCGGCGAATTTGTTGTTCTTCACATGCGAGGCAATGCGCTTTACTTTTTTATACGCGGGGAGATAGACATAGATCAGGCCGTCAGGGATAGTAAGAACGGCGATTCCTTTCTGATCAGCGGGCGCCGTGAATCGGGCCAGCCTTTTATCAAAACCTTTCTGGAACACATGAATGGTCCTCGTTTTCTGATTGCCGTTTTTATCGATAAGGATGAGTTTTGCTGTCATCTCCTGGTCCAGGGGGGCGTTCATCGTCTGATCCACTTTCAATAAAATCTCCCCGGCGGACAACCCGTCTGACCAGGTCGGCAGATGGGCAAGAATCAGACAGGCAAGGATAATTAGTATAAGTTTTTTTCTCATTTATTGACTCCTTTGGTTTTTGATTTCCGGATATTACCGGGGTCCCGCCTTACCCTTGCCGGCTGCAATCGGGTTTTGATGTTAAATCCGGTTCCGGACAGACTCATTCTTTCCATTACACCCCTGAATAGTTTTTCAGGAGATAACAATATAATGGAGGGGAGAAGCAGCAGGGCCCCCGAACCGGAGCTTAGCATGGTCAGGCTGATGAGAATGCCGAATCTTTGTAGAGGGATGAGACTGCCTAGAAGAAGGGTTAAGAATCCAGCAGTAACAGTAACTACATTGATTAGAATCGCTTTCCCGGTGGTTCTTAATGTCCCGGCAAGGGCGGTGGTTTTATCCCGGCTGACGCGGTAGTTATGCTTGAACCGATTCAGGAAATGGATGGAATAATCGATCCCGACCCCCAGGGAGATGCTTCCGATTAAAACAGTTGCCACATCCAGTGGTATTCCACTCAGTCCCATGAACCCATAGAGAATGAAAAGGGTAAATCCAACAGGTATCAATCCAATAAGGCTGCCGGCGACAGAGCGGAGCATGATGAAATTGCAGAGGAAAATCATCAGAATCGCGATGACCAGGCTTTGAATCTGGCTTTTTTTCAATGCCTCGTTAACCTGATAATAGGTGAGCAGAGAACCTCCCAGTTGGAAGGAGCACTCCTCCGAGTCCATACCACGAATGTAGCTCCGGATTATGTGCACCAGTTCCGTTAATTGCCGGATATTGTACTCTTTGATCGTGGCCTGGATTACAGCTTCATCCCTGTCTTCACTTACCAGCTGATCGAGCATTTCCTCTCCTTCCAGAAAAAACCAGAGATTCGCTACTTTAGCCTCAGTATCGGGCAGGATTTTTTCATCGATCATGGCGAAATTCATTTCTTCTATCAGCTCGACCACAGAATGGACATTGTTAAGCTCAGACCGGGAACTGAGGAAAGACTCCATCTTTTTCATCCTCTCCAAAACCACCGGATCGTGGATATTCCCTTGAACCAGGATTTGTAAAGTGGTTGAACCACCGAAATTTTTCTTCATTATATGCTCTGAAAGCCGGATTTCGGTATTTTGCTTGAAGTAGGAGAGCAGTTCAACTTCCCGTTTGATTTGAGTCATGCCCGCGATGCTGACAACGATAAGAACTCCGCAGACTGCTGTAATAATTTTATTATGCTTAATGACGAAATTACCCAGCAGTTTGAGAGGCGCCTTTTCCGGTTGTGCCGTCTGATTTCGCTTCTTTTTACGGTCTTTAACCGGAAGTAAGGAGAGAACAGAGGGGACGAAGGTCAGGGAGAGGAATAACGCAAAGAATATCCCCAGGCTTGAGAAGATACCGAAATCTTTGATCATGCTCAGGTAGCTGCTGAAAATGAAAGCCATGAATCCGGCGATGGTAGTCACGGCTGCAAGGATGACCGGCAGAGCGATTTTACTTAAAGCCTTTTTAGATTGTTCTTTTCGCCTGCTGTTCGCTGTAACAACTTCTGAGTATATGTTGACGACATGGATGCCGTAGGCGCTTCCTACGGCGATTAACACCACCGGTATGATGTTTGAGATAACAGAGAAGGAAACACTGCAGAGGCTCATCACTCCAATAGCCCAGATGCTGCTGACCCCGGCCGAGAGGAGGGGCAGGATAATCCCCCTTACCGAACGGAAGCTGAGATAGAGAGAAAGGGTGATCAACAGAATGGTCAGCGGGATCAGCTTCAGGATATCCGACTGGACTACGTCGTTGATCTCGGTCAATTGGAAGGGAAGACCGGCAAAGTAAACTTTCTCTGCGATTCCGGCTTTTCCGACTGTACTGCGAATTTCCCGGGCGACAAGCGGTTTGTCGGCATCTTCCTGCAGACGGCATATTATAATAGTAACCCTGCCGTCGATAGAGATTATCCGATCCCGGTACATCTCTTTACCCAGGATATACTTCTTTAAATCCTGCATCTCTTCCTCTGTTTCCGGAAGAATGTCAGGATCGATTAGCAGTCCGACTTCCAGCCAGTCCTCTACTTTCCTGATATCCATCAGATTGGTCAGGCTGGTAACGTACTGAATGCCTTCAATAAGCTGAAACGCCGATGTCAGATAGTGTATTGTTCCGAGGGTTTTTGTGGTGAAAATATCTTCAGCTTCGACTGCTATAACGGCCATCTGGCTTCCACCATATTGCTCGCTGATATATGTATTCAGTTCCGTTACGGGGTCATCTTCAGGCAGATAGCTGAGGATGTCGGCGTTGATTTTTATATCTTTGATAAAATAGCCGAAAAAAGCAGTGAGCAATACAGTCAGGATGATGATAGGTATCCTGAAGCGGATGACTAATGAGGAGAGCTTCTTCAAGATTGATCTCCCCCCGTGCTGAGCTTTATGCCAAAAGAGTTCTCGATTAACGCTCTCATGAATGAAGTAATATCTCTTTCTTTCAAACCGATGGAGGTGGATCGGGCAATCTTTACAGCGTTGATGATGCCGAGAAAAAAAATGGTCACAGCCGCCTCCATGGAAGACCTGGGAAAATTCTCGAGCGTTTTGTTGCCGCTGGTCATGGGTTTGAGTAGAGATAAAATCAGATCAGTGAGTTTTTCTAATTTTTCCTCGATGTGAGTATAGGCAATCGCTTCGGACAGGAGGATATTGACCAGGTCTATATCCCTGAACAGCTCCGGAAGAGACTCATCGATGACCATCTGAAATTTCTTCTCCGCGCTGATTTTGGAAGAAACAGTCAGAGCCAGGCGTTGGTACCACTCGGTCCACCCTTCCTCAACAATAGTCTGTACTATTCCATCCTTGCTCTTGAAATAGGTATAGATTGTACCGACCGGAAAGCCGGTCTCGTGGACGATGTCTGATATCGAGGTGTTGTAGAATCCCTTTTGCGAAAAAAGCATTTTTGCGGATTGAATGATCGATTGACGCTTGGTTTCATCTTTCATGCGGGCCATGGCAGACTCCTTTAAAAATTGAGCGCTCACTCTTTTATTAAATAAAAAACGAACACTCATTCTTTTATTACTATAAATAATAGATACTAGTTCCGGATAACTCTGTCAAGAATAAAACCATATTTCATTCTGTCTGTCTAAGGATGGATCGTTGAAAGATTCCGTCTACCTCAAAAAATTTAAAACGAAAGCCTTTCCCGACAATACGAATAATCCGCTCCAGATCAAAGCAGTGTGCCATGATGTCCGTATAGGCGCCGTTAATTCCTATGAACGTATGAATAGTGATCTGCTTCATGAGATTTATGTATCCGCCTGAAAAACCGCCCTTATCCCAGGAATCGGGTATAGGATCTACTTTTATGAGAATCACTTCGGAAGGGGGCAGGGTTTCCTTCTCCTTCAGGCACTCGAGAGCCTTTTCCATAACTGCCGTTCCCGTTTTTATATTACCGAGAAGCTTTTCATCGCCGCCATACCAGTTTATAAGGGCATGGGTAAAAGTCCGGGGGTTTGATGTCAGCCTGTTCATTCGCTTCATGGGCAGGGAAGCCGCTTCTCTCGGCGCCGTAAGGAGGTTGCGCTGGCAATACTGGATAACCGCATTGCCGCCTAAACGGTGCAAGAGTATATTGACGCAGAGATCCATATCGAAGGGCTCACAGGAGAAGAGATCGGCATGAATCCATTCCCTTCCGAAGTGAATGATTATGTGACTGGTAGAAACGATCTGATATACTGATAACCTTCCATCACCTCCGCTGACAATCCTCGGTGATTCCAGCCTCTTCATTCGGAGGGCTCTTGCCAGGTCAAACACCAGTTCGAGTGCATCATCTTTTCCAATATCTATACGCCTTCCATTGTCGTGAAAATCTACAAGGCAGTGAGGACCCTGGACTGCGGCGATGTTTTCTACTTGTTTCTCCCCCATGGATTTGCTCCTCCGACAGGCTGTTAGTATATTATAAAAACTAATTCAGGATAAAGGAAGCGGCGGCCGGATGAAAGTAGGATACATTCAGAATTCACCAAAATTTGGTGAGAAAAGTGAGAATTTCAAACAGGTGCTCGATTTGGCGGCGGGGGTAACAGCCGATCTCATAGTTCTTCCTGAACTTTTTGCTACAGGTTACACCTTTACGTCCAGGAAAGAAGCTGTAGATCTTGCCGAAAACCCGGAGGGCGAGACTTTCGCCTTCCTTAGGGAAATAGCTTCTCGAACTGAAGCCGTTGTGGTCGGGGGATTCATCGAAAAAGATGTTAATAGAGTCTTCAACTCTTCGGCTATGGTTTCGTCGGATGGGCTTCTGCACTGCTATCGGAAAATACATCTTTTTAACAAAGAGAAACTCTGGTTTGATCCGGGGAATTTACATCCGGGGATTGTAGAAACCGGAGGTGTTCGTATAGGAATGATGATCTGTTTCGATTGGATATTTCCCGAAGCGGCCAGGACTCTTGCCCTTCAAGGCGCCGATATCATCGCTCATCCGGCTAATCTGGTGCTTCCTTACTGTCAAAATGCCATGATAACCCGCTGTCTCGAGAACCGGGTTTATGCTGTTACCGCTAATAGGGTCGGTGAGGAACATCGCGGTGATGACCGCTTCATCTTCACGGGAATGAGCCAGATAACTTCCTTTAATGGAGAAGTGCTGTCAAAAGCGCCCCGGAACGATCTATATAAAGCATTCACGGATGTGGAAATCGAAAAGGCGCGGGACAAGATGCTCAATCCCTATAACGACCTTTTATCTGATCGAAGGAATGAGTGCTATATTTTGTAGACCTTGCACTGCAGGCTCAAAGAATAAGCAGATAATCTTAAAAAGCAAGAATGAGTCAAGTCATTTGGGCTGTGCGGTGTAATACGCTGTGACGGGTATTCAGAACGCGCTGCCAGTCGTACGTTTTTGCGCTATAATCCAATTAGCGTTATTGTGGGGATACCTCTAACGCTGACGCTCAGCTAAGTGCGGGGGTATCCCTTCTTTTTACTATCCCCGGGTATTGGCGAAACAGTATAGCCGCTTATGTCAAGTCTTCAAAGAATCAGTCAGTTTCAGCTGGCAGGTAAGACTCTATCCTGTTTTAATCCAAGCTGAACAAGCATGGCCTTTTCGACTTGTTCCATATCCATGGTGGAAAGCTTCTCAACTCTGTTTGACAGCCGGGATTTACTGACCGTTGCAAGCTGATCTGCCATCGTTTTTCGTCGTTCACCTTTGATAGAGACATACGCCTCGCTTGGATAAAGATGCTCAATATTCGAGGTCAACGGAACGACTTGCACACGATTGAGGAACTGATTAGAGAAATCATTACTGATAATCAGTGCCGGGCGCCTTTTTCTGATCTCACCGCCGATCGCCGGTTCGAAGTTTACCCACCACACCTCACCGCGTTTCATTTACAGCGTCCGTGATAGTAACTTCTGCCCATTCAAGCGCTTCTATTTCGCGGGCCTCATCTGCAGCCATCTCACGATAACCGGTTTCAAGGTCATTCTGCAGCACATGGGGGCTGACTAAAGATTCGATGAACTCGCTGATTTTACGTCTGGCGATTACCCGGTGAAGTCCATAATAGATCTGCTCATCCACGGTAATAGTCAATTTCTTTTTCATACGTATAGTATACGTATAGCTGTATTATTGAGTCAAGCGGCTTAAAATGATAGTGGATCTCCTAAAGGAGTTGTCAACACGAATCGGCGTGAAGTTTGCCGGAATTAAGAAATCGCTAATGCAAAATGTTCTTGAATGTCTTTCTCTGGTGCATGTGGTTCCTGATCACCATACCAGGGCAGTGGTTCTGGAAGCAATAAACGATAGTTGACGATCTGGACAGAAGGGAGGGATCTGTCTGCAAGTTGGGACAGATCCCTCCTGATGAAAAACACGGCAAAGGCTGCTGTTAGCCCCTTTTGATATGAAACAAATAAAATAACCCTAAGGTTGTCTTTGATTTTTCCTCTGATAAATTACGGTAATTATGATAAGGAAAATAAAACTTCACAGCGCAAACTCCTCAAGAAGGTTTTTTCTTGACTTTTTCGCCGGCATGACTAGAGTTAAAGTATATGTCTCTTTTAAAGGAAATGGAAAGGAAGCTGAGCTTTTCTCAGGGAAGAGATGTGAACCAGCTTCTCCTTACCATAGAAAACATTTCGCATATCAAAGACCTGGATTCTCTAATGGAGACGGTGCTTCTCGAAGCCAGGCATTTTGTGCATGCCGATGCCGGAACCATTTATCTGGTCTCCGACGACAACCTCTATTTCAGCTACGTCCAGAACGACACCCTTTTTCAAGGGGAAAGCCCTAGAGAGAAGTATGTCTATTCCAGACAAAAGATGGCCATCAATAAAGATTCCCTGGCCGGTTATGTGGCAACTACCGGACAATCCCTGCTGATCGACGATGTTTATGATATCAGAAGCGAAGTAAGCTATTCTTTTGACGCATCTTTTGACACAAAATCCGACTATCGAACCCGGTCTATTATGGTAATTCCCATTACAACGCGGGATGAATCTATCCTGGGTGTTCTTCAGCTTATCAATGCAAAGAATGAGGAAAGCGAAGTTGTTCCTTTTTCAATGCAGGACAGGCTGTACATTACACAATTCGCCCAAAACGCGGCTCATGCAATAGAAAAGGTTCAGCTTTCTCAGGAATTGGTGCTGCGGATGGTGCATATGGCCGAGTTGAGGGATCCCTTTGAAACTGCTCAACACGCCAGAAGGGTAGGAGCTTACTCCATTGAAATCTACCGGAAATGGGCAGACAAACACGGGCTGTCCCTTAGAGAAATCAAGAATCATTCAGATATCCTTCGATCCGCGGCTATTCTCCACGATGTGGGTAAAGTGGCGGTAAGTGACATGATCTTGAAAAAAGAAGGCGAGCTCAGCTACGACGAAAGGCTGCAGCTCCGTTATCACACGGTTTATGGTGCGCGTCTTTTTCGCTATACAAATTCTCCCTGGGACAAATTAGCTTCAGAGGTGGCTCTGAATCACCATGAACGCTGGGATGGGAAGGGCTACCCCGGTTATGTCGATGATATTTATGCCAGTAAAGTATATTTCGGAAAAGGGAAAAAGGATAAAAAAATACCGATATCTGCCAGAATCGTGGCTGTGGCGGATGTATATGATGCCCTTGTTTCGAAACGTGTCTATAAACCGGCATGGAGAGATGATCACGCAATAAAGCACATCCGTCTTCAAGCGGGAAAGCATTTTGATCCGGAAATCGTGCAGATCGTCCTGAGCATGGAAGATTTGCTGTTGGAAATACGAAAGAGATTCCCCGAATCCATAATACTCTGATGGCCGGAAAGGTACGGATATGGGTGGACGCGGATCACTGTCCTGAGGATGTAAGGAAGATCATAGTCAGGGCAGCCGTTCGAACAGGCAGGAATGCACTTTTTATTTCAAATAATTCGATTTCTCTTCAACCTTCTCCCTACCTGAAACAAATTCGAGTCCCCGGAAGCTCTCAGGCAGCCGATCGGTATATCTCCACGAACGCCAAAAGCGGCGATATAGCTGTTACAGCGGATATCCCCCTTGCGGCAGATCTCGTTTCAAAAGGGCTCGCGGTCATTCATCCGAAAGGGGATTTTTTTAACGGGGAGAATATCCGGGAACGCCTTTCCCTCCGCAATTTTGCCGGCAGCCTTCGTGAAATGGGTGTTGAAACTCGAGATCTATCTCGCCGCAGGAGAAAAGGGGAGCGGGACTTCGCATGTCTGTTCGATAGGGAGCTTACAAGGGCCTGCAGAAAAGAGGCGGAAGAGTCCTGATCCTTTATTCCCGATAGAGCTGAAGCCGCCTCTTTTGGAGGTGATTGTTGATTGATTTGACATCATCTTTTTAAGAGAATAAACTTCCTGACAGGAAGGATCAGAAATGCCGAAGCCGAAAAAGGAACGGTTTGTCAAATATCCACCGCGGGTGCTCCTCTTTAAACCACAGGGTATACCCGCTGTCATGCTCAAACAGGTCGTGTTAAGCGTGGACGAGTATGAGGCTATCAGGCTCATGGACTACGAAAATATGGACCAGGAAAAGGCGGCGGCGAAAATGGGAATTTCCCGCGCCACAGGCGCCAGAATACTCGAAAGCGCTCATAGAAAGATCGCCGACGCTCTCAGCCAGGGCAAGGCTATCCGGATTGAAGGCGGCAGTTATGTACTCCAGATGAATCGTTTCTGGTGCAGAAACTGCGGCAATCTCTGGGACGATAGTGAAATGGAGGAGGAAGAAACGGACGAGGAGGAAATTTCCTGCCCGAAATGCAGCCATACGCAGGTTATCGACCTCAGCCGGCAGCTGGGACGCCGAAGAGGCGGAAGGCGGGACTGGTATGGAAACCGCGGCTATGGTCCCGGGCAGGGTCGGCGGTTCGAATAATCGGACAACACTTTAATCCTTAATACCCAACTCATCTCTTACTTCGGTAAACATATCTGCGGCGAAATCGAGATCTTCCTTCGTATGAATAGCTGAGATCTGTGTTCTGATTCTCGCGGCGCCGCGCGGTACAACAGGATAGAAGAATCCAATTACATAAACTCCTTTCTCTAATAGACGCCCGGCCATTTTTTGAGCCAACGCCGCATCGCCCAGCATTATGGGCACTATCGGATGACAGCCGGGATTGATTTCGAAACCGTTTTCCTTCATCTTCGATCTGAAGTGCCGGGTATTTTCCGTGAGCTTGTCCAGCAGGCTGCTGCCTTCCTCAAGCATGTCCAGGGCTTTTAACGATGCAGCGACTACGGGTGGAGCGACACTGTTGGAAAAGAGGTAAGGCCGGGAGCGCTGGCGAAGCATCTCGACGATTTCTTTTCGACCGCTTGTATAGCCGCCGGTGGCGCCGCCCAATGCTTTTCCCAGGGTTCCCGTTATTATATCGACTTTGTCCACAACATCGTGAAACTCGTGTGTGCCGCGCCCCCGGGCGCCCAGAACCCCTACGGCATGACTGTCATCCACCATGACGAGGGAATCGTAGCGGTCGGCCAGTCGGCAGATTCCTTTGAGGTCGGCTATGGACCCATCCATGGAAAAAACCCCATCGGTGGCAATCATCCGAAAACGGTTATCCCGGGTTTCTTTAAGCCGTTCCTCCAGATCCTGCATGTCGGAATTTTTATAAACAAGTCTTTTTGCCTTGCAGAGGCGGATACCGTCGATAATACTGGCGTGGTTCAGCGAATCGCTGATCACGGCATCTTCTGCCGTAAGAAGAGTCTCGAACAGGCCTCCGTTCGCATCGAAACAGGAAGTGTAGAGGATAGTATCTTCTGTGCCGAGGAAGCGGGAAATTCGATTCTCCAGCTCTCTGTGAATCTCCTGGGTTCCGCAGATGAATCGGACAGAGGAAAGACCGTATCCCCATTTATCTAAACTTACACGAACCGCATCCGTCAACTCCGGATGTGAGGCCAGGCCCAGGTAATTATTGGCACAGAGATTTAGTACAGGTTTCCCTCCTTTTACCTTGATACGGGCGCCTTGAGGACCTGAGAGGATCCTTTCGGTTTTGTACAGGCCGTTCTGCCTTATCTCTTCCAGCGTTTTATCGAGATGTTTTTTTATTTTTCCGTACATCTATTTGCCCCCCTAACTATTTTCCCAGTTAAGAATTACTTTTCCGCACTTTCCCGAACGCATTGTTTCAAAAGCCTCCAGGTAATCGCGATACTCGAACCTGTGAGTGATTACTTCCGAAATATCGAGCCCTGTCTGGATCATGGCAGTCATTTTGTACCAGGTTTCGTACATCTCCCTGCCGTATATGCCTTTAATGTGAAGACTGTTGAAGATTACCGTGTTCCAGTCTATGGCAAACGGATCGTTCTGAATTCCCAGAAGGGCTATCTTCCCCCCATGGCACATGTTGAGCAGCATTTCTTCGAATGCCGATGGATTACCCGACATTTCCAGTCCTACATCGAATCCCTCGAGCATTCCCAGCTCCTTCTGCGCGTCGGCGATGCGGTTCTTACTAACGTCCAGAGCCATCGTTACGCCCAATTTCGCTGCAAGCTCCAGGCGATAGGTGTTTACATCCGTAATGACCACATAACGAGCGCCGGCATGCTTGCAGATAGCAGAGGCCATAATTCCGATAGGCCCGGCGCCTGTAATTAGCACATCCTCCCCCAGCACATCGAAAGATAGGGTTGTATGGACTGCGTTGCCGAGAGGGTCGAAGCAGCTGATTATCTCTTTGGGTATTGTCGAATCTGCATACCATACATTTGTGACAGGGATGGAAAGGTATTCCGCATAGGCGCCGTTCCGGTTTATTCCTATACTGCTGGGCATTTTACAGAGATGCCGTCTTCCGGCCAGGCAGTTGCGGCAGTGACCGCAGACTACGTGGCCTTCACCGCTGACAAGATCACCCCTCTTGAAATCATGGACATTGCTTCCCACTTTTTCCACGGTTCCTACGAATTCGTGCCCGATAGTCAGCGGCGTCTTTATCGTTTTTTGTGACCATGTGTCCCAGTTGTAGATATGAAGATCCGTTCCGCAGATTGCCGTTTTATGGATCTTAATAAGAACATCGTTAATGCTTATTTCGGGAACCGGCGTCTCTTCAAGCCAGATTCCCGGCGCCGCCTTTTTCTTCACCAGAGCTTTCATCATCTTCATGGGCGTCAGCTTAGGAGTGACCGTCCCTGTTGTCAATAGGTAGGGAGACGGCGGAAAATTGGTTCGGGAACATGAATTTTGTTATTGAGAATATTCTCGAAGAGATTTATACTTAAACGAAAAAAATGGTGAGGAGGCGCCGCTATGGCTATTGTCACTGTATCCAGGCAGTTGGGCAGCCTGGGAACCGATATCGCCCACAGGCTGGCAGAGGAGTTGGGTTATGACTGTCTCGACAAAGACACCTTTGATAAATTCCTGAACGATTACGGTATTACAAAGATAAAGGTGGATAAATATGATGAGAAGAAACCATCCTTTTGGAACACCTTTTCAGCGGGCAGGGATTTATACCTTCATTTTTTAAAGACCGTCATTTACGACTTCGCGAAAAAAGGTAATTCTGTAATTCTAGGCAGGGGGGGACAGGTTCTGCTGAGGGATCTTCCGGGAACTCTGGCGATTCGTATTGTCGCGCCCTGCGCCCTTCGGGTGAAGAGGGTGCAGGAGAAGGCCAATATAGGGAAAAAAGAGGCCGACCAGGGAATCAAGCACAGCGATTTTGATCGGAATGGATTTCACCGTTTCTTCTTTAACGTGGATTGGAAGGACGCGAATCTCTACGATATTATATTGAATACGCAAATTCTTACGGTGGAGTCTGCTGTGAGGATCATAATCGAGGCGCTGGAATGTACTGAAATAAAGGATCGTATAGAGGAAGCCAGGTCAGCTCTTGAGAACCTGACTCTGAATCAGAAGGTGGAAGCCGCCATACTCTACGATAAAAAGATACCAATTCAATACTTTGAAGCGAGCAGCGCCGGCGGGGTAGTAACCCTGCGAGGCGCGGTCACTTCGACATATATTATCGGCCTCTGCGAGGAAGCAGTCCGCTCGGTTCCCGGTGTCAGTGATGTGGTCAACGAGATCTCAATAATAAATTATTATGAGATGATGTAGCGACCGGGGGTCTAAATATAAGGATTTATAATATATAGTATCATATCCGAAAATCTTGTTTTTTTAACAAGATT